>NZ_OMWD01000023.1 GCF_900314695.1 uncultured Methanobrevibacter sp.
CGAAGAAAAAGGCCTAGATGGATACATATCCACTAGAAAACTCTCAAGAAAAGAAAAAAAGTACAATCTATGGGAAAAACCATTTCAAAAAGATAATTTTGACTACGATGCAGAAATCGAAACCTATATCTGCCCTTTAGGAGAAATTTTATATCGAAGAAGAACATACGAATATAAAAACAAACAAAGAATAACTTATTGGACAAACGAATGTAAAAACTGCATTATGAAAGAAATCTGCTGCAATAAAAAGAACTACAGAATAATCCAAGACTATGGAAACCCTTCCAAGATTAGAATGCAGCGGAAAATGGAAACAGACTGGGCACAAAAAATCTACAAAAAACGATCAAAAACAGCAGAACTACCATTTGCACATATAAAACAAAACATGAAACTACATGAATTCACCACAACCGGAATAAAAAACACAAACACAGAATTCAAACTATACACAATCGGACATAACCTAAAAAGAATATACAATGAAATAAACAAGAAAAACAACTAAAAATAATAAAAAATATCAAAAAATCATAAACACAAAATTCAATTAAAAATTTTGCGTCACATCCTCTAACATTAAAAAAAAAGCCTTTAATGAAGGATTTACAGAATTTAATCATGTTGTTAATGATGGAACAATCAAAGCATACAATTCCAACAACACCTAACAAAAAAGAAACAATAATATTAGTCAATTACTACAGACGACCAGTAGACTCCAAATCCCTTTAAAAACTCCATATACCATCTCAAAGATTGTTCGAAAAGAAATACATCGATGATGAAGATAAGTTAGAACAATAATATGAAATAAAAACACAATTTACATTCACAGGCCAAAATAAAATACAAATAAACGATATTGAAGCAAATTTATGAAATGCAAGAAATGAAATTTCATGGTTGCCTATAATATCCAATCTGCAGTCGATTACGATACCAAATTAACATGTACAATAAATGTCACAAAAAACCCTACAGACCATTATGAACTACCAAACATCTCGGAAAGAGCAATAAGAAACATTAACCCAACCAAAATTATCAAAATCAACTTGCATATAAAAAAAATAGATGGATTAATACCAAACAAAAAGCAAAGAAAAGAAAAAATAGGAAAATTAAACTCAAATCCATATCACAAAGACCATTTATGAATTAAATGCATTTAAATGACAAGAAAAATCAATATATGTACATTTTTGCAAAATATGTTGAACCACACAAAGATCCATGAAAAAACAGATGAAATAAGACCCATAATAATTACTAATCCTATAAAAAACTGCAAGCAAGAAAAAAACGTTGTTCATTCTTACAAATACACAAAACCATCACAAAATACGGTTCAGAAATGCAAAAAGCAATGAACCAGAAAATGGAAAAACAAGAATATGAATATGAACACACTAAAAGATTAAACGTTGAAGGGTCATTTGGAATATTCAAAGAACAAATCCAAATAGAAAAAGAAGTAGTCGCAGAGAATGGTAAAAACAGAAGAAAGAATAAATTAAATGTATTATAATACAATTTAATACAATTATACAATATAAAATAATAAATAAAAAATACAACAGAAGATTTGAAGATTTCTGCAAAAGTACATCCATTAAAAATCAATTAAAACTTGATGCAACAATATTTTAAAAAAAAAAACAACAAATCAGACAAAATTTAATTTTGGCAGACACTCTGAAATAAAAAAATAAACAAAATTATAAAATTAATGAGTTATTAACAAACTCCTTAAAAATAATGAATTTTTCTTTAAGTAACTTTTTTGAAAAATCGATTAAAATTCATGTTGTTGTTTAATATAAACTCTTTTAATAGCCACATAATTATTAGAACCATAAACCTTTATCGAAAAAAAACTGCCATTTGATTCATTTACTCTGATTCCTTCTCCATCAGCCTTAACGACAATTTGCCCATTGTCTCGGATAATTTCTATATCATGCCATTCATTACTTGACAAAGGCAAATCATAATTTAAAGGAGAATTCCTAAATGTAACAAATAATTTTGAATCAATGAAAAGACTAGTGAAAATGGAATATTTTAATTTAAATTTAATTGTAAAATTTTTAGGAAGTTGAAATGGTAAAGTTATTCCCCTAAATTCTTGAGCACATTCATGATAAAAACATATAATTTCATTATCAATTTTAGATTTCACATTTTTATCACATTCCCATAATTGATTATCAAATAATTCAAATTGTTCATTATCATTCAACAACATGTTATCCCAATTTTCTTTTGTAATATTTTCATGATCTGGAAGAAAATCATTTAGATTATCTTCTAAAATATGGTAAATTATAGGCACAATATACTTTTTAAACAAAGGATTATGACCTTGATTTTTATTTCCAATCATTATTTTAATAAAATCATGATAATTAAAAGGTAATTTCGCAATTTTTTTAAAAAAAGGAATGTATTGAGATTCCAAATCAAATAAAACACTGAAATCTAAAATTAATACAATATTAGGAATATATTTTTCTTTCTTTATTAATTCAATAATATTAGTTCTATATCCATATTTTTCAAAAATAATAGAATCATCATTTTCAAGAAAAGAGTATTTTTTTAGATTTTCCCAATGAAATGACCAATAAGTAAATAAATCAAATTGAGGGATATCTGCTAAAGCTTTAGACTCTTTAATTAAAATAGACAATACAATAGCTGTGAATCCTCCTTGTGAAGAACCAAAAAATAATATGTTTTTATTAAAAACATTAATCTTTTTGGAAATAATTGAAATTATTTTTGCAATATTCCCAAGATACCAATCATCAGTTTTTCCAACACCCCAACCCGCTTTCATATCCTTACTTAAATATAACGTAGGGTCATTATAATGTATTGTCGAATATTCAAAATCCCATGACCACCTATCAAATTTGGGACCAAATCTTTCTCGAGGTTTACTCATAGAATATGCACCAGAACCAAAAACAATTAGTTTATCACAATTTTCTTTTAAATTTAACAAAAATTCATATTTAACATTATTGAAAGTAATGCATAAACCAAATCGTTGATTATAAAGAAAAACAACATCTTCAAGTTCCTCGAACTCGCAATAAATTATATTGTCTACTAATTCCTGCAAATTATCTCCTCATTAAATATTTGCTTATAACCTACTCAAAACATAACCTTAAATCATAACTCTTGAATACTTAATTCTTTAAATAAGAATTCATTTCCACCCCATAAATCAATACGTATTGCGATTCCATTTGAACCTAAATCACAATTATAATGAGTAGTTTTATCATCAGTTATGAAAATTATATCTCCTTCATCATAACAAATAGTTAAATGACCGCCATTTGTGGGAATACCCAAATCGATGAATTTTTTAGAAATAAATTTTCTTTCGCTATTAGTTAATACAATCCTTGCAGCTGAATTATGTTGTAGTATATCAATATTTAATTTAAATCTGGAAGGTAAAAAATGAACTTTATTATTAGATATTGGACTAAACCAATTTCCAGACCTTCTCTTAACCAATGTACCATGAGGTTTTCGAATCATCAAAACAAGTTTCTTATCCCAATTATTATTACAATCCCCTTTAATACCTTTATCATAATACAAAATGGATTTAAATTCCCCATTATACATTGACTCATCATCAGAGGTTAAGATATTAGAATCAAATAATATCTTTTCAAAAGATTTAACATTAGATAAACTATTATTATAAAAATCTAACCAAAATTCTTTAGGATTATTAAAATAATTATTTTCAGAATTATAATAATTTGAATATTCTTGAATGATTAAATTTGAAGAAAGTAATTCTATTTTACTTTTAGAAGGGATTTTATAAATTTCTTGAAGTTTTACATTTTTTCCGTCAAAAATATTCGGAACTTTATATTTTATATTAGAATTACTAAAATCCTCAAGTATATGGAAACTAGTTGATATTGCATATTTATCGTTTAATTTCATATAAAATAAATTATGATTAGAATATTTTGTATAAATCTCCCCATTTCCATTGGATTTTATAAATCCAACTGTAAAAAAGCCATCAATATTGGTGAAATCAGATAAATTAATTATTTTTTCTGCAATTAATAATTCATTTTCATAAACTTTTTTCAACCATCCACTAATAAATGATAAATTACCATTTTGATCTATATTAAAAGTTTCATAATTATTATTAACATCAATTTTAAAATCTTTTCCAACGAAAATTGTTTTTTTATCTTTTGAAATCCATTCAAAATTAATAGTATCAGAATTTAATGAATTAAATTTATTAAATTTGTTTTTAATATTTTTTATTTCAGAATGCATTAATTTTTTTTTAGATTTAAATAATACAAATTCCATTTTCACACCTCACTCTTAATACAAATTTATATATAATATCATATATTTAGTTACAGTTTAAATATATTTCTATAAGTTTCGCAAATCTTCAAAAACTATGTGCTTTTTTCTTTTTCATTATTTTGAATTCAATGATTACTATTACATAATTCTTTTGAAAATCATTGTTTTCTTCATCAACGAAATCAAGATCATTATAAAAAAAATGATTTAGACACTGAAATTTCGCTATGATTTTATTTAATAAGCAAATAAATTATTTTTAAAGAATTTTTCAATCAAAAAAAAATATAATCCGATATAATTGAACATATCTACAAATTATGAATATTAGAAAATATTTATATTAATAAAAAAAATATATATAATAAGGTGAATTTTATGAAGAAAAAATTTCTGATATTAATAATAATTATTGCACTTTTATTAATATTCATTGGCTTTACAGAACATTCAAAGACATCAAATGAAAAAAAAGTAATTAATGTAGCCGGCACCAATTTTACAATACCCGACAAATATTATGAAAACGGTACAAATGAAAATAAACAGATTAAGATTACTAATGACACTAATTCCTTTTATATAGGACATTATAACGATTCATACATAAAAAATCATTTAAATGAATATTTCAAGTATTGGCATGAGCAAAATCAGTCAGTTTCAATTCCATGTTCCAATTTCACTGTAGAAAATAATTTAGTTTATAAAACAGTTAACAATCAAAATCATGTAATAGGTTACTGGTTTGAAAAAAACAATCAAACTTATTTCATACATGATGGAGGAGATAATTCGATTGAAGAAAGTATCTTTCTTGATTTGATAAAATCAGCAAATAACTAAGAAATTATCTGAAATCATGAAAAAATATTTATTAAGGGAAAAAAGTTAAATAAATTACTATTTAACTATCCCAAACTATTTAAACTGTATATTTGCTAACTGTTCATTACTTGCTTTTTCAGCATCCTTAAGATAATGGTCACAAACTTTATTAACTTCACCAATTTCTCTTAATTTTCCATTATCAATCCAAACGGCTTTATCGCACAATTCTCGAATTTGAGGAATAGAGTGAGAAACTAATAAAACTGTAGTTCCCCCATCCATTAATGATTTCATTTTATCAGCACTTTTTTTCTGGAAATTAACATCCCCAACACCTAAAATTTCATCAATAATTAAAATATCAGGGTTTACAGCCGTTGCAATAGAAAACCCTAATTTCGCAAGCATGCCCTTTGAATAATTTTTAATAGGAATATCAATGAATTCACCTAATTCAGAAAATTCTATAATTTCATCCATTTTTGATTCTAAAAATTCCTTTTCATATCCTAAAACTGCACCATTTAAAATTATATTTTTCCTTCCAGAGAAGTTTTGGTCAAATCCTGCACCTAATGATAATAATGGTGAAATATTACCATAGGTAGTTACACTTCCTTTATCAGGAGAATAAATACCAGTAATTAAATTTAGTAAAGTAGATTTACCTGCACCATTATACCCAATAATACCTACCTTTTCACCTTTATATATTTTAAAAGAAACATCATTTATAGCATGAATTTTTATTTTTTTAGATTTATCTCGTTTTAAAGTACGGACAAAAGTTTCTTTTAATGTGTCAATTTTTTCAGTTTGAACTTCGAAAGTTAAATCGGCGTGATCAACAATTATTGAAACCTGCTTATTATAATCAGGTATAATATCTTCAAGGAGATTATCAACTTTTTTTTCATCAACATGCTTATTTTTATGAATTACATCAGCTTGATTTTTACTATCTTTTAGTTCCTTGGACACATTATCATTTTCTCGTTCTAAACCAATTTTATCAGTTACTAAAGTTGCATCATTTTTAAGATTTGAAACAGGTTTAGATATAACATTAGGATTATTAACTTGTTTTTTTAAACTTCCTTTAGAATTAAATTTTGCTTTTTCTTTTTGTTCAAGATGAATCAAAATTTTATTGGCTTCATGAAATGATAACCCATATTTATCCATAATCTTTTTTATAGCAACATTTTTTTGATTATTTAATGAATTATCATTAAAAGTTTTATTTACTTCTTTATTAAATTCTAAATTATTGTTTTTTTGATTCATGAAACACCTCTAAAATTTGGTAACCACATTGCCCTCATATTTTTTAAATACAATAATTCCAAAAATTAGTATTATCAAAGATAATAATAACAAATTTATTAAATTAATCCAATTTGGAACAGTTCCTTGATAAATAAAGCACCTAAATTGATCAATAGCCCAATATAAAGGATTTAACATCATATAACCTCTAAAAGGTTCTGGAATAATATCTATTGGATAAAAAATCGCTGAAGCATACATAAACATCATCGAAATGACTGTCCACAAATGTTTAATATCAGTATAATACACACATGCTATTGATAACATTAAACCCAAACCAACAATCATAACAAATAATAAAATAACTGGAATAATTGAACAAAATATGATAGGAAAATGAAATGTGGCATGTGTAATAAACATTATAATTACTAAAAGAATTAACATTATTAAATAATTTAAAAATTCAGATAAAATAGCCCCTAAAACAAAAATATATTTTGGAGCAGGAGTTCTTTGTAAAATAGATTTATTTCCTCTTAGTGCATCCATGGATGAGGATATAGAAGAAGTAAAAAATTGAAATAAACACCATCCACACAAGAAATAAACAGCATAATTATCTATATTTCTCCCAAAAATAGTTGAAAATATTATTGTAAACAAAGCCATCATCAATAATGGACTTAAAATTGTCCACATGACCCCTAAAACAGAATCCTTATATTTTGATGAAAAATTTTTTTTCACAATTTCTTCCAATAAAAATATATCATTTTTTTTAATTGAACTCATAAAATCAACATTTAAAATTATATAACTTAATTAGTATTTACTAATATATAATTATTAACAACATGATTTAAATATTTTTAAAATAATAATTTATATTGCAAATAAATTATTAAATGTGTTTGAGAGATTACCTACTTAAAAATTCACATGAAAAATTTAAATGGTTTAAAAATTCTTATTTTCCCACCCCATAATACAAATAAAAACAAATTTATTGATTGTTGAAAATCATGTTCTAAATGAATGGGAAAATAATTCTTCAAGTTAAGAGTTTTAGATTATTCCTGGGTTAAATACTCAAGATTATGAAAAGGATGTTTTTATTTAGGATTTTATGAATTGATAAAATCCTAAAAAAAATAAGTGTTGATAACAGATTAGAATTATTCAAAAGTTAATTATCAGAACCAAATGAAATATTGTTTTACAATAATTTAATAGCGTGATATGATATGATTAGTACAAACCAACTTAATACATTCAAATTAAAAATGATTGAAACATTTTATGATGAAACATGCAAAATTTTTTATGAATATTTCAAAGGAAAATATGATATCCGGAGATTTGAATATTATATTAATAGATATTTCAATGCATGGAAAACCTGTAGAATAGATTTAAGAAATAAAGGGGAAACAGCATCACTTAAAGTCTTAAATGAAGAAATTAACACAAATATTAAATATCCTACTTGGTTTGATAATGGAAATGGATGCATTATTGAATCTGAAAATAAAATATTAAATTTAGATATTAAATGCAATGGATCTGGACAAATAGAATTGAATTTAAAAGGTATTGATTATAGAAACAATCCCACTACAAGACTTCCAATTTATATTGCCTACAAACAACTACTCTACAATGATTTACCTATTTTTAATGATAATCACTTAACATGGCACGATAACTCCTATACATATACAAAACTATGCCAAAACAATGAAAAAATAAAAATTAAAGTAGAATTTAAAACCATTTTTGATTATTTTCCAAAACTTAATGAATTTCAAAATAACTTAACTTATGAATTCAATAGCTTTGAGGACATCAATGAAATTTACAATCAATTTGAAGACTATATCCTACAAGAAAAACTTAATCTATTTCCATATGTCGATAATAAGGAATTATATAAAATCTATTTAAATTTAACAAAAAATTACAATAATCTAATTAATGAATTTAATAGTTATAAAAAGGACACCGCTAAAGTTTTAGACTCTTATAATCTACTTTTCAACAACATATTTAAATTCAACAAATTAGAACCGACAGCAATAGCAAAATATTCCCGTGAGCTCAACAATCAACTACTTGACTTTATCGGCAATGTCTGTAAAAAATATGGTTTGCAATGGTGGTTAGATTTTGGAGTTTTATTAGGTGCTGTCAGACATGGAGGAAATATCCCCTGGGACGATGACTATGACATTTCCATGATGAGATCAGATTACGATAAATTCTTTAAAATAATC
The DNA here is from genome assembly GCF_900314695.1 of uncultured Methanobrevibacter sp. Taxonomy (NCBI): domain Archaea; kingdom Methanobacteriati; phylum Methanobacteriota; class Methanobacteria; order Methanobacteriales; family Methanobacteriaceae; genus Methanobrevibacter; species uncultured Methanobrevibacter sp. The sequence goes on from NZ_OMWD01000023.1 coordinate 8,763, forward strand.
CATAATGAACTTAAAGAAAATAATCTTGAAAATTCAATTCAAGTGAATTTAAATAAAAAAGGCCCTAACAATTCATTATTATCATTTATCAAACTGGAATACTTCGATAAAGGAAGATTATTTGGTTTTGTAGATATATTTCCATATGACTACATTGACAGGACAATTGATGATTATGAACATGTAAAATCTATTTTTTATAATGAACATTATAAATTCATTGATGAGCTAAAGGCAGGCGTTGACAGGGAGGTCGCTTTGGAAAAGTATTTCAAATTATTTAATGTTGCAAATAATCAGACAGATACAATGATTTTAGGCATTGAACACTTTACTTACAATGAGATTAGTCATGAAAATGTATTTCCACTCAGTCAAATAAAATTTGAGGACAGATATTATCCTTGTCCAAATAAACCGAAAGATTTCCTTAGACAGGAGTATGGTGACGACTTTATGAAAGTTCCAAAAACTATTTATAATCATGGATTTTTTGATGCTTTATCCCAATATGATGATGTTTTAGTAACTTTTGAGAGAAATATCAGTCTTTTAAAAGAAATTAATTTCAGATATAAGTAATGCACATTAAACTCTAAGTGATTAAATGAATGAAATTACACTTTTTCAACCTTTGGATTATGTGCATCAAGCAACATAATTTACCAATCTGACATTCAATTTATAATCTTTTGTTAAGGATAAAGAAAAATTAACAGCATGTATTGGGACACCTATAATTTTATGATATGCATACATTAATCCACATAATAAAATTGTTTATTATTTTAACAAATAGTTTTGAAAAATAAATATTGAAAACAGTGCCGAGAGTAAAACCTAAATAGTTTTTAATATAAAAATTAAAGTATAATATAATATATTGTTAGGTGTAAAAATGAGCGAATATGATGAATTATATGCAGATGAATTTTTTATAATTGATTCCAATAAATTAAATGAAGTAGAAAGTGAATTTTATGGATATTTAATTGATGAAGGCAATTTTTATACAAGAGACAACTTCAATAATACAGTTAACCTTTCAGGATTAGGAGCCTACATCAATATAGACCGAGAATATAATGAAATCATCATCAAACAAGATGCCAATGGAAGTTTTGGACTTTACGTGTATAAAAATGAAAATGTGTTCTGCATATCAAACTCATTTGTTAAACTATTGGATTATGTAAAGCAAAGATATGCCATATCTTTTAATGAAGATGCCGCTAATACACTTTTAGCATACAATTATAGTTCTTACATCTATAAACAAACATTAGTGAATGAAATTGAAATCCTTCCAAGAAACTACGTGATAAAAATAGATACTGTTTCAGAAAAAATTTCATACGAAATTATTGATTATAAAGAAAAAACTGTGGATTTGGATTCACAGGAAGCTTTTGATATTATAGACAATTGGTTTTATAGATGGACTTTATTATTCCGAAATCTTAAAAAACAAACAAATAACATTACTGCTGATTTAACCGGTGGATTCGACTCCAGGATAACTTTTTCATTATTGTTAGCATCAAATATTAATTTAAATGAAATTCATATACGCTCAATAAAAGATGAAGTATATACACATAAGGAAGATTATCAAATAGCTTCCAAAATAGCAAAAGAATTCAATTTTAGATTAAATGATTTAAGCCCATTTAATTTAAATCGTTACTATTTTGAAGAAAAAGAGACATCACTTAAACTATCTGCAAATATCAAATTAGGAATCCACCATCAATTATTCTATAAATATTTCAAAAATGTAAACCCATGTTACTCCATAACTGGATATGGTGGAGAAAATATCAGGGATTACAGCCATGTAATGCCGCTTCATGAATATATTGAGCTTGCAGAGTCTTTTTCACCAGAATTAGTGGAATCCACCAAAAAGATTATTGATTATAATGTAAATCACATCAAAAATGATTTTTATGGAACTTACAATGATGAAAATGTTGACTATGGGATTTCTAGAGAAACCATTCACACATATCATTTTGGAAGAGGCACTATAGAAAAATATCTAACTAATGAATTCAGTATAAGTCCACTTTCAGATCCTGAAATAAATAAAATTAAAAGGCATGACGGAATCCATATCGATAAAAATTTATTAATTGCTATAATTTATTTAAGATATTGTCCTAAACTTTTAGACTTCGATTTCAATGGAACATCAGAAATTAAAAAAGAAACAATTGAATATGCGAAAAAATTTAATGAGAAATATCCATTTACATTTAACGGATATGAATTGGCTTCAAGTGAACTAAAAAATACAACCAGAGACAAATCACACAGCCCAATTAGCGTTCGTGAAATCGATGAAAATTTAAAAGAGATATTTTTCTCAAAAGCATTTAGAAAGCAATTTGAAATATATTACTCCCCAGAACTTTATAATAAATTCGCAACAAGAATTAAAACAATGAAATATGTTCCTCTTCAATTTGCATGTCCTGCATTTATAATAATGAAGGTATTGAATGATATTGAAATAAGCAAATTTAATGCAGATGAAGACTGGTATGACTGGTTAAATCATTTTATTGAAACTGGAAACGATTATGGGCAAATTGATAATGAAATAATCGAAAAACTATTAATATATAACACAGCTAGAATCGACATTATCAACAAGGGTGCCAACAATGATATTGAATTTATTAGTTGTTCAGATGCAAACTCCATTCATAAAAAGCCTGCCTGGATTAAACCTGAAAATGGAGGGGCATTAGTAGTTGAAAGTAAAAACAATTCAATGGATTTGAAATTCAGATGTGTTAAAGACGGCAAACTTGATATCAGCCTTAAAGGTAAAGATGTAAGGGATAAAAATAGAAACAGATTCCCAGTTTATATAGATTATTCTGAATTTACAGTGAATGGTGCAAAAATATTAAAAGAAAATATCTTAACTTGGCATGACAAACCTTATGTTTACAGCAAAAATGTAAAAAATGGTGAAGAAATTACAATTCATGTAACATGGAAACCATTCGACCATCAAAGTACTTTTAAATAAAATCTTAAAACACACCTTCTTTAGAATAATTAAGAAGGTGTTTTTAATATTGATTATTATTTTTTAACAACATATATATAAAATACATAATATATAACTAAATATATTATAAACAAAGATAATTCAAGAATTTTATAGATTACACTTTAATTTTGAAATTGAATTAAGTACACATATAATATTTAAATTAAAAATTTTTTCAAAAAATGTGATAAAATGGTAGAAATTTCTGTAGTAATTCCAATTTATAATGTTGAAGATTATTTAGAAGAATGTTTGGACAGCATTGTCAACCAAACATTCACAGATTTAGAAATAATCTGCGTTAATGATGGTTCTAAAGACAATTCACTAGAAATCCTAAATGAATATGCAAAAAAGGATGATAGAATAACTGTTATTGACCAAGAAAACGGAGGTCATGCAGTTGCTACCAATGTGGGGATGGATCAGGCAACTGGAAAATACCTTTTTTTAATGGATTCCGATGACAGCTTAAAGTTAGATGCTTTAGAGTTAACATATAACGCAGCTGAAGAGAAAAATGTGGATTTCGTATTATTTCAGGCAATAAATTATGATGATGAAAAAGATGAATTTTACGAAGCTGAAAATTACAGCATGAATAAACTTGCGGATTTTGTGGGGGAAAATGTTTTTTCAATTGATGACATTGGAGAAATGTCCTTTGAAATTGCCGTAACTCCCTGGACCAAATTATACAACAGAGAATTTATTGAAAATTCACACATCAGATTTGCTGAAGGATTAATTTTTGAAGACAATATCTTTTTTTGGGAAGTCCTATTGCAAGCCCAAAGAATTTATTTTTTAAGAGAACATCTGTTTTACAGACGTTGGTATGAAACATCTTCAACAATGGCTGGTGATTTGAGATTTACTGATTCTATTGCCATTAATACTATGATTATTGATGTTTTTGAAAAGTATGATTACATGACCGAACGATTTGAAAGCAGAAGCTTTAATAGAAAAGTTTCTTTAACTTTTTTACGTTTCCAACAAATTAAACCCGAATTTAAAGAAACATTCTTCGATGAAATGCAGAAAAATTTCAAATTTTGGGTTCGTGACAATGAATTTTACGAATATTTACAATCAATAATGCTTCCAAGAAATAAATTTCTATTAGAATCCATATTAAAAGCAAAAACTGCAAAAGAATTGGATTATTTAGTTGAAATTTATGATTTGGAAGAGGAAAACCGGGAATTAGAAAAAACTATCAAAACATTTGAAAATAAAAAAATTTCATCCAACACAGGAGAATTAACTAATCAAAAAAACAAGATTATCGAAGAAAATAGGCAGTTAGCTGAAAGAAATGAGGAATTAGTCGGAACTGTTGAAAACCTAAAGAATGTTAATAAAAAGCATCTTGAATCAAAAAGCTGGAAAATTACAAAGCCACTGAGAAGTGTTAATAAGGTATTTAAAGATAAAGAGGGATATGATGAAGAATAATATAAAAGTTTCAGTTATAATGCCTTCATTAAATGTTGGGGAGTATATTGATGAGTGTATTTCAAGTGTAACCAATCAGACACTAAAAGAAATCGAAATTATTTGCATTGATGCTGGTTCAACTGATGACACCTTAGATATTCTAAAAAAACATGCTAAAAAAGACTCCAGAATCACAATATTAAACTCTGATGAAAAAAGTTATGGTCATCAAGTAAACATAGGGATTGAAAGAGCAAAAGGAGATTATATCAGCATTATTGAAACCGATGACTTTATTGATGAAAATATGCTTGAAGTATTATACAGTTTATCAGATAATGGAAAAGTAGATCTCATCAAATCAACATTTTATCATTATGATGACTGGGATAAAAACAACATTAAAGCAGATATAGACAATTCCAAAGCAGATTTACCTAATAATAAACAATTCACACTTAAAGAAGAACCTCTTTTTGTTGATGGTCATCCTTCAGTATGGTCAGGAATATATAAAAGAAACTTTTTGGAAGAAAATAAGATTAAAATGGTGGAAGCACCTGCTGGCGGTTGGGTGGACAATCCATTTTTCTATGAAACAGCAATTGCAGCTAAATCTATTGTCTATACTCATCAAGCATTTTATTACTATAGAGTGTCAAATCCCAATTCTTCTTCAAATCAATTCAGTGATTTTTCAATGCCTATGCAAAGAGTATTGGACATGTTCGATATCCTTGACAAGTACAATTTCAAAGATGAAAATGTTCTTGTAAAATTCTATAATCGATTATTCAGATATGTTGAAATCATTTTGGAAAATAATGACAATTCCGATGAAAATCTGGATTATGAAACATGCGCTAAAATTCATGAAGTTATGCAAAAAGTTGATGAAAACATCGTCATGAAAAAATTGAAATTCAATTTCCAAAAGATTTATTTAAAATACATCTCACCATTATTCCTGGCAAGGTTTGAAAAACCCAAAAAACTTACTGATGAAGATTATGAACTTTTATTTAAAGAAAATAAATTCCTGCATACAAATGTGGCTTATTTCAGAACACAGTATAACGAAACAAATTACCAGAAGTCACAACTTGAGAAAAAATTAAAAGAAGAGGAAGAATTATTAACCATCAATAAAGTTTCAATAGCTAAAAAGCCAAAAATAGAAACTGTTACTCCAAAACCAAAAGTAAACATTGAAGAAATAAAAAATAAAAAAGAAAAATCATTTTCATATACTGAACGTGAAAGTAAATATCCAGTTTCTGTCATAATGCCTGTGTTTAATGGAGAAGAATTCCTTGAAAGGTCAATGGCCAGTTTATTAAAACAAACACTAGAAAATTTCGAAATTGTATTTATCGATGACGGTTCAACAGACAATTCATTAAAGATGCTTAAGGAATATGAAAAGAAATACGATTTTGTTAATGTATTAACACAGGAAAATTCAGGTTCTGGAAAAGCAAGAAATTATGGAATCAATGAAGCTCAAGGAGAATACATTGCATTTTTGGATGCTGATGACTTTTTCATAGATGCTGACGCATTGGAAAAAATGTATGATATAGGAAATCTGAATAATGCAGACATGGTTACTGCCAATATTAAACACGATGTAGACAATCAGGGAGAATTCAAGCCATGGGGACCTTTCCCATATTATCAACAAAATGATGTGATATTACCAGAACAATACGGTATTCCATGGTCATTTTACAAAAATATTTTCAAAAGAGACTTTTTAGTTGAAAACAACATTTATTTCCCAGATTTATTAAGAGGACAAGACCCAGTATTTTTAGCAGAAGCATTGACTAAAGTAGATAAAGTTTATGTTGCCGCTACAGATTTATATGCATATGTTTATAACAGCGATACTGCAAAAGCCAGCAATCCCCGTAAATTATATGATCAGTTACTCCACTACAGACAAGTCATTGATTATTTGGACATTCCGAAATTCTACAGACGCAGAACTGAATATTTCGTAAAAATAATTTTATTCTGTAGCAGAATAGATGACGATAGTATTGTGGATGCAATAGAAAGCATAAGAGATATCTTCAAAGACATGCCAGATTTCTTAAGAAGATTGGAAGATTATATTTTCTTGAAATTCAGACATGTTCCTGAAGTTAATGAAATGATTGACTGGCCTGAAATTTCTGTAATTATGGATGTTCACAATTCAGAGAAATTCTTTGAAAAAACCATCAATTCATTAATCGGACAAAAAATGAATGATTTTGAATTGATTTTAATTGATGGATTTGACGATGGCAAATTTGAATATGTTAAACATTTGCTTAAAGATGAACCTTGGGTCAAATTCATTGAAAATGATAATGAAGACATAATAAGCCTAAGAAAAAAGGCATTTGACGATGCTGAAGGAGATTATATCTTTTTCTGTGATGACACATACGTTTTTGAAAATAATCTATTTGAAGATATGCTTGAAAGAACACTTGTTGAAGGTTCTGATGTCTGTTTGTGTAATGTGGCCAAAGGTGGAGCTAATAAAAATCGTGAAATAAACTTCAGAAGTATCCTAGGCAATCAAAATTACCTATATTATACAACAGGATGGGAAAAAATCATCCCACACATATTCAGTTCATCATTTGAAAAAGGATGTGCAATATATAAAAAAGCATTATTAAATGATTTGTTTGCTAAAGATGACCTTATTGGAGAAATTTCTGTTTTACAGATAAAAGCAATTTTAAGTGCATCAAAAATATCAATTCTAGATAAATTTTCTGTAAAATACCTTACAAAAGATAATATTTTCTATTCATCCAGGATGCCTGAATATAATGCAAATCCATTAAACATTTTTAATATCTGTGATGATGTGGAAGAATTTTTAAAAGAAAGGTCACTTTATGATGATTTGAAAACATATTTTGATATTTACAAAATTAACCAAATCTCATCTGCCTTAGATTCTGTCCGTTATATTGGTTGTTATAGTTATAATGACCCTAGAAATAGGGATTTGTATGCTAATAACGATATTGCCCTAGATTATTCCCAATATTACGGATCCAAATCAGAGCATGTGGGCCTAGACTATTCATATGCCAATGAATATTTCACAAAAACAAAAGAAGAATTTAATAATCTTGATTATAGAGATTTAAGATTCCTGGATTTGAATGCAAATAGATTTTCAGATAGCGACAACTTAATTAAATACAATGCTGTTTTAAAATCAGATTCATATGAAGAATACATGGACATTGCCAACTTTTCAAGAGTCGAAGAGTTAAGGGCAAGATATAACGACATAAAACGAAGAGTCAATGATGCAGAATCCAAAAAAGAAAAATTAAGTAAAGAATCTGAAAAAGCAATTGAAGAAAATACAGCTTTGGAAAACAAACTTAAAAACGAATTAAAAGAATTGGAATCAGAAAACCAAAGGTTAAATGATGAAAATAATCGTTTAAGAGAAGAATACTGGGAAAATCGTGAAATATATGACTATATTTTAGCATCTAAGAGTTGGAAATATACTAGATGGATGAGAAAAGACTAAGGTATGTTAAAATGAAAGATATTGTAAATAAGTTAATTTCTATAAATTTTGATGAGTTAAATAATCTAAAATTAAATATTAATGAAAAAACAGGATTAGTTATAGATTATAAAAATTGCAAATATGAATTCCTTATACATTTGGTTGATTTTGATACAAACTTAGTTATATTGGGTTCAAGTTTCTTAAGCCCCCAACAAAAAGAAAAATTTAAAAATAGACCATACTTTGAAAGACAATCATGGTTTAAAGATATAAAACACAATGTAATATACTATAATGACCCAACTATATATGATTATGAAGAAATTAATGGAGGCTGGGGTATTGGTACTCCAGACAACTGGCATTTAGAGAATATTGCTGAAATAATCAAAAAATTGTCAGATAACATATTTGATTATGATGCAATGAAAATACCAAAATATGGAAATTTATTTTTCTATGGAAGTTCCATGGGAGGATTTATGTCAATTGTATTATCCACACTAATTGAAAATTCAACCTCCATTGCAGATTCACCCCAATTAAATTTATTTACCTGGTGGTATTGGGATGAACTGAAAAAATATTGCTTTAAAGGAATGACTGATGAAGAGATATTGCAATATTCCTATCGTTTAGACATCATGGATTTAATAAATACCAAAAAAATAATTCCAAATTCATATATCATTTTAGACTGCACTGATCAAAGAGATTGGGACAGCCAAAATAGAAATTTTTTAAACAGATTTGATTCCCTGCCTTATTATTATAACAGACATAATAACAATATTAACCTGCATTTTGTTGGAAAAGGATTGAAGCATTATATGCTGTCTAAAAGTGAAACACTAAATTTTATAGACAACATCATAAAAATACGCAACGATAATTTCAATTATAATCCAATAGAATCAGAAATGTTAACTACATTTAAAGAGCTCATAACTAAAATATTTTACAGTTATGAGGATAAAAACATTCCATATTCCCAATTTATCCATGAAATAAATTTTTATTTTGAAAACTGGAATACATGTAGATTTGACATGAAAAACATTGGAACTGAAAATAATTCCATAGAAATTATCGAAAAGGATGAAAACATTAACATTAAATCTCCACCTTGGTTTAAAGATCAACAAGGAACAGGTTGTGTCGTTTCATCAAAATACCCTATACACTTAAAAATTAGATGCATACAAAAGGGAAATTTATCAATCGCTTTTAAGGGACCAGATTACAGATACCGTGAAAAACGATATCCTGTACATATTTGTTACAATAATTTCAAAGTCAACAACAAATTAGAGTTTTCTAAAGACTTTTTATTGTGGCATAACCTACCACACATATTTTCACAAAAATGCGAAGATAATGAAATAATTGATTTGAAAATTGAATTTAAAACTATAAACGATTATTTTCCAGAACTAGCATCATTGATAGATGCATTAAATGAAAATGAAGAAAATCTAAAATACAATTTTAATATTCTAATCGATTATATCAATAAATCAATTAAAGAAAACAATCCACAATAAAATAAATTATTAATTACAACGGAGAAAATTAAATGAAATATGATTATTTAATAGTTGGTGCAGGTCTTTTTGGTGCAGTTTTTGCACATGAAATGACCAAATCAGGTAAAAAATGTTTAGTTATTGAAAAAAGAGACCATATTGCTGGAAATGCGTATACTGAACTTAGCGAAAACATTAATGTCCACAAATACGGAGCACATATCTTCCACACTAACAACAAAGAAGTTTGGCAATATATCAACCAGTTTGCTGATTTTAACAGGTTTACAAACTCTCCCGTAGCTAACTACAAAGGAGAATTATATAACTTACCTTTCAACATGAACACATTTTATCAGATGTGGGGTGTCAAAACACCTCAAGAAGCCAAAGCAAAAATCGAAGAGCAAAAAGCTGAAGCAAAAATTGAAAACCCTAAAAACCTTGAAGAACAGGCAATATCCTTGATTGGAAAAGACATCTATGAGAAACTGGTTAAAGGATATACCGAAAAGCAATGGGGTAGAAAATGTGAAGATCTCCCATCATTCATCATTAAAAGATTACCAGTCAGATTTACTTTTGACAATAACTATTTCAATGATTTATATCAAGGAATTCCAATTGGAGGATATACCAAAATTGTTGAAAAAATGTTGGATGGCATTGAAGTTAAATTAAATACTGATTTTTTCGATGACAAACAAAAATGGCTAGATATTGCAGATAAAGTCATCTTTACAGGAATGATTGATGAATATTATGATTACTGTTATGGCGAACTTGAATACAGGGGACTTAAATTTGAATTTGAAACATTGGATATGGAAAACTATCAGGGAAATGCTGTAATCAACTACACAGAAGCTGAAATTCCATACACACGTATTATTGAACATAAGCATTTTGAAGGGTCTGATTCACCAAAAACTATCATTACAAAAGAGTACCCTAAATCCTGGATTAAAGGAGAAGAGGCATATTATCCAATGAACGATGAAAAAAATTCTGAATTATTCAATAAATATGTTGAACTCTCTAAAAAAGAAGACAAAGTATTGTTTGGTGGACGTTTAGGAATGTACAGATACTTTGATATGTGGCAAGTTATTGATGAAGCCTTAAAATTAGTAAACAGATTAAAGGATAATTAAATCCTTTCCATTTTTTATTCTGATTAAAACATGCAGTAATCTTAACTTAAGATCTTTTTAATATATTTCTCAAATTTAAACCTTTAGATTTCTTTGGTTTATCTTTTTCTTTCTTAAGAGATAAAATACTATCTTGCAAACATCTATTTTGGATGGTTAATATCCTATTTTTTTCCTTAAGTCCAACATAAGATTCTGAATTCAATAATTGGAAATTTTCCTTTTTTAGTGAAACAAACTTGTTAAATAACTCATTTTTTTCTTCATTCAAATTATTCAATGCAATAGCCGATTCATAATTATCAAGTTCGAGTTCCACTTCACGAGGAGTTTCACAATATAAAAAAGAATGAAATACTTTTTTGTGTTTATCATCCAAATACTCCATATAATCATCATATAGTCCTTCAGAGACAATTCTTTGCAATTCATTTTTTAATTTATCAAAATACATTCTCTTGAATTCAGGTTTTATATGTTCAAATCTATATAATCCCATTTTGAGTTTATGATTGTATAATTTTCTTTTGTGTTGTTCGAACATTCCATATTTTTTAAATGTTTCAATAATTAAATTTTGAATATCAATTGAATCTAAAAAACGCTGATCACCAGTGGTTGTTGATGAAAAACTATACCATCTCCTAGTAAAGAGGAATTCCCTGTAAAATGCAATGCGTTTTGAATTGAAAAGAACCTCCCAAAAAAATACATTGTCATCAAATATTAATCCTTCGGGAAATTTTGCACCACATTCTTTTACAAACTGGTTGTTGTATAATTTACTCCAAGGCGTAACAGAAATTTTAAAAATTAAAGCTCCCAATTCTTTATAATGAACTGTTGATTCACCTATAAAATCTGCTACTTTCACCATACTATACATTCCAGTTTTAAAATACTTATCTTCCTCGGTTCCATAGTTCAATGCTTGAAATATGACAAAATCAGCCTGTGTCTTTTCCGCATGATTAAAAGTCTTTTCAAGAGCAGTTAAATCCAATAAATCATCAGAATCCATTAAATATAAATATTTTCCATTGGCAAGTTCCATACCCCTATTTGTTGCTACTGCATGACCGCCATTTTCTTGGGAAATCACAGTAAACCGGTCGTCATTTTTAGCATAAGAATTTAAAATATCCAGTGATTTGTCTGTAGAACCATCATTAACACAAATTATTTCAATATCCTCCAGTGTTTGATTAACAATGCTATCCAAGCAGGGTTCTAAAAATTCTTCAACATTGTATACTGGAATAACAACAGAAACCTTAACCATTTCATTCGCCATTTATATTTTTTTAATGTATATTTTGTAATTTTTAATTTATTTAAGTTGTAAGTCAAATAACATTAATATTTATCTAGTTTTAATTTATTTATTTTTACTGTTAAAAAAATATTTGTTAAAAAATCATGAAAATCCCATTTTAAAATTAAAAGGCCTTCTTGAAAATAGTCATATAATGCTCATATACTCGAAATGCTAACCGATTAAGATTAAAACAAAATCCCAACTATCACCAAACAGACATAATTGTTTATGTTTAAATATTACTAAATTCAATATATCATAAAGGAGACTTTTTTATGCATAAAAATTCACATGAAAAAATGGAATGGTTTAAAAATAATTATTTAAATACATCAAAAAAATTAGATATCCTTGATGTTGGATCTTTGGACGGTAATGGAAACTACAATTATTCTGATATTTTCAATGAAACAAACTGGACATATACAGGACTTGATTTCCAGGCTGGAAACAATGTAGATATTGTTGTAACTGACATTTACAACTGGTTTGAAGTTGAAGACAACACTTATGACGTTGTAATTTCCGGCCAGATTTTTGAACATTTGGAATTCTTTTGGCTTACAATGTCTCAAATTGAAAGAGTGTTAAGACCTGGAGGTTATGTCTGTATTATCGCTCCATCAGCAGGACCAAAACATGGAGGAGATATGCCAAACTGCTACAGATTCCATGAAGGCGGTATGGAAGCTATGGCAAAATATGTTGATTTAGAAGTTCTTCACGCTTCTGTAGATGACAGAGAAGAAACCAAACCTTGGTATGATGCTTGCTTAGTTGCTCATAAAGCTGGAAGTTCCAGTGAAAATACACAAGAGTTAGAAAGCAGAGTAAATAACCTTGAAAGCAAACTAGATTTAATTTTAGAAAAGCTTAATAAGTAAGTTGATTTTATGGAAATAGTTAACTCAAAAGAAGACATTGAAAAATTAGAGAAAAATAGAGTTGAGGGAAACCCTGAAATCACCAACTCCAAAATCTCATTTAAAGGAATCAATAATATTTTATTTTGTGAAGGCAATGTAAAAATTACAAATGCAAACTTTGCGTTTGAAGGAAACAACTCAATAGTTTATCTTTCATCAGCAATGAACTCACAATATTCATTTACATTAATAATATACAATAATTCCACATTTTTCATTGGAAAAGAAGGTAATTTGGCAAATCCTGTAAACATCAATATTCAGGAAAGCCAAAATGTGATTATTGGTGCAGAATGCAGTCTTTCAAGTGGTGTGAACATCAGAACTGCAGATATCCATCCTATTTATGACAATAAAACAATGCAAAGAGTCAACCCTGCTCAAAGCGTATTTATTGGAGATCATGTATGGATAGGTCACTTGGCTTACATTTCAAGAGGAGTTAAAATTGGTTCAGGAGCAATCGTTGACAATTATTCATTTGTTCCGCACAATGCCAGAATCCATTCAAATTCGTTAGTTGTTGGAAATCCCGTAAGAGTGGAAAGAGATAACGTATTTTTTACCAAAGAGTTTTTAGGTTATCATACAGCTGAAGATTCACTTAATACACAGGATTATAAAAGCGATGTTTTCATATACGAATTTGTAAATCAGGAAACATTAAATTTAAATCAAATCGATAAAATCCTAAAGGAATTAAGTGTTGATGATAGATTAGAGTTTATCCAAAAGTTGTTTGTCAGAAACAAACGTAAAAACAGATTCGCAATTTTTTAAACATGATAAAATTTAGGGGATATAAAGGATTGCTGATTAAGCAATCCTTAAAAGCAATTTTATATCCAATAAAATATTTAAGAACCCATGTCAAAGTTGACATGAATTGTAGGTTGTATCACAAATCAAAACTTGACTTGCTATTTAAAGTTTATATTTTTTCACATAAATAAACATTTAGTTTGAAAGACCTTTATTTTTAATTTGTTTAATCTACAATTAATACTAATAATTTTTTTATACCATATCGATTAAAGTTTATATTAATTACATGAAAATTTTTTAAATCAAATAGGTTGAATAAATGTATAAATTATCCGTTATTATCCCAGTTTACAATGTTGAAAACTATCTAAGAGAGTGTCTTGACAGCATCACCAATCAAACAGTCAAAGACATTGAAATAATATGCATTGATGACGGATCAAGCGATAACTCACCAGATATCCTAAAGGAATACCAAAAGAAAGATTCCCGAATCAAAATCATCACCAAAGAAAATGGCGGCCAGGCAAGTGCAAGAAACCTTGGAATCAAGGAAGCCCAAGGAGAATACATTGCATTTATCGACTCAGATGATTTCATTGAAGCTGAAATGCTTGAAAAGCTCTACACAAAAGCAAAGGATGACAACCTTGACATTGCAATGTGCAAGATTGCAACCTATAACAACCAAACAAAAGAAATCAAGGACAATGTCTGGTATTACATGCTTGGAATATTCAGAGACTTTGAAAAGGACATCTTCAACCACAAGGATACCAAAGAATTCACATGCAACATTGCAGTTACACCGTATAATAAAATCTATAAAACTTCCCTAATCAAGGACAACGGCATTTTATTCCCCGAAGGATTGATTTTTGAGGATGAAAAGTTCTTTTATGACACATACCTAAGAGCAAAAAGAGTATCAATCATTCCAGAATTTTTATACTACTACAGAGTCAACAGAAAAGGTTCCACAGTTGATATTGAAAAGGAAAACGACTACACCGACATCATTGAAATTTCAAAGCAGATCAGACAAACATTTAAAGAAACAAACAACTATGAAGACTATAAATACCTGCTCAACAATCGCCTAATCCATCTGCAGCTGGCAAGATTTACTGAAACTTCACCGAAATACAGGGAAAAATTCTTCAACCTAATAAAAGAAGACTTGCAGGAAGTTTTAAAAGATCCAGACATCAAAGACAACCTTGAATCAGACGTCAAAATCAGAGTCGATAAAATTCTTAAATCAAAAGATTACGAAGAGTTCAAAAGACTTGATGAAAACAAGATTTTTTCAGTGGTTATGGCATCATACAACTGTGGCCAATATTTGGATGAAACCATAAACTCATTGATTGGTCAGAGCTTTTCATTTGGAAGCAATATCCAACTGATCATTGTTGATGACGGGTCAACAGACAATACAAAAGAAATCTGTCTTAAATACCAAAGCCAATATCCGGACAATATAATTTATCTCTATCAGGAAAATCAAGGTCAGGGCGTTGCAAGAAACTTAGGCCTGAAATATGCCAACGGAAAATACATAAACTTCCTGGATGCAGATGACAAGTTCAGCGGGAACACGTTCTATAAAGTTTATGAGTTTTTTGAAAAGCATTACGAAGAAATTGATTTTGTAGCAACCAGAATGCTTTTCTTTGACAAATACGAAGGCCATCACCCACTAAACTACAAGTTTGAGGAAGACAGAGCCATAGATTTAAATGAAAACTGGGACTGTCCGCAGCTTTCGGCTTCATCAGCATTTTTCAAAAGGGAACTCTTTGACAATTACAAATTCGAGGAAAGCCTTGTAAACTCCGAAGACACATTGATGCTCAACAGGATGCTTTTGAAAAACCCAAAATATGGTGCCGTGACAGAGGCCATATACTGGTATAGAAAGCGCAGCGACGAGTCATCCACAATCGATTCAACATCTATGCAAAAGGAATTCTACATCAACCGTTTAAACAACTATTTTAAGGAACTTATAAACCTGTCCATTGAAGAATACGGGCATGTGGCAAAATTCATCCAATATCTGATTGTTTATGATATCCAGTGGATGTTTTGGGTAGAAGACATATCAGAAATACTGGAAAGTGATGAAATCAAAGAAGTATATCTATACATAAAGGAAATTTTATCTTACATCGAAGATGATATCATATTATCTTTACGGGACGACCGTTTAAACATTGCTCACCACATGTTAGCTACAAAATATGCAGTCGTTAATGTCAGTTTAGACAAGGTTGTAACCTATGAAAATATCCATTCAAATTTCAATGGCCAATATGCCGGAGTATATGTCGAGGACACATTGGTCGACAGGCTTGACAACCACAAACTCTGGCTTGACATAATCGAAATAAAAGGCAACACATTATTCATCTCAGGATTTTTAATGTCATTTTTTGAAGATGACGAAATTGAAATTGAGATTAGCAAAAACAATCAAATTTACAAAGCCAAAAAGGTTTACTATGCAAACAATGCAAAGAAATTCCTCAACTGCTCACTTGAATCACAGTTCAATTTTGATGCTGAAATTCCGCTAAAAGACAAGGAAAACTGCATTGTTGAAATCTTTGCAAGATTTACCGGCGAAAACTCAAATGAAAACACAAGATGGGCATTGAATGTTGATTTTGCAAACCATGCTCGAATGTCAAAGCTCAGCAACTACAGCATAGAAAAGAATCATTTCATGAAATTCAAAGACAACAAGTTTTACATTTCAAACTACAATTATCTTAAAATGATTAAATCAGAGCTTCCAATTTTACTTAAAGTATTCAAAAGAAAGGAATCATACTACACTTCAATTCTGCTTTTCAGACTTATATACTTACTATTATACCCATTTTACAGAAAGAGAAGAATTTGGCTTTTCATGGACAGGAGGGAAAACGCCGATGACAATGCAGAGCATCTCTACAGATATGCCATTGGCCAAAATGACAATGTCAAAAAGTATTTCACCGTTTCAGATAAATTCGGAGATTTCACACGTTTATCAAATCTTTCAAACGTTTTGGAGTTTTACACAATCAAACAAAGATTAATCTATCTTTTTTCAGAAAAAGTCATCTCTTCACATCCTGATGAAAACATTCTGAATCCTTTTTTTGACAAAAACGAAACTTCCTACGCTGGCCTAATCAATTCAGATAAGATTTTTCTGCAGCACGGAGTTACAAAGGACAACGTTTCATCATGGCTTCACAAGTTTGACAAGAATGTTAAATTAATCACTACAGTTTCCGATGCGGAAAAGAAATCCTTCATGGATCCAGGTTACAACTATGATGAAAAGGTAATCCGGACTTTGGGCTTTGCCAGATTCGACAATCTGAAAAGCAATGAAGGAAAAAGGCAAATCCTGATTGCACCTTCCTGGAGAAGTGAACTTCAGAACATGACTGAAAAATACATTACCTCATCAAAATACTTCAATACCATAAACTCACTGATAAACAGCGAAAAACTAATCGAAATAGCCAAAAAATACGATTATGAAATAGTATTCAAGCCACATCCGATGGTTTACGAATACATTGATCTTTTTGACACCCATGACTACATCCAAATAGACAATGAAAGCACATATCAAAGCCTCTTCAGGGATTCCAGCTTGCTGATAACCGATTACTCATCAATAGCTTTCGATTTTTCCTACATGAAAAAGCCAGTCATCTACTATCAGCATGACGACGACTACAACTTTGAGGAAGGTTATTTCAAATATGAAAGTTGTGGATTTGGAGAAGTCATAAAAACAGAAGACATATTAATTAAAACAATAGATAAATATCTTGAAAATAACTGTGAAATGAAAGAAATCTATAAAAACAGAGTAGATACTTTTTATAAATATAATGACAAAAATAATTGTAGAAGAATTTATGATTATATTTTAAATATGAAATGATGTTTCCATCAATCTGAAAACATAAGGGGAAATTAAATGAGTTTTAAAGAAAAGATGCTGCTGAAAAGTAATTCCTATGCTTATTATAAAAATAAAAGTAACCACCTGCAAAAGGAAAACAATTCCCTTAAAAGAGAACTTGAATCCATCAAAAATGAAAGAAGAATATCCTTAAGAGATGAATATTTTAGAAAATACGGATTATCCGGTGCCTTTTCAAATTGGGATTATGTAGATTTTTATTTAAATGATGATTTTGAGGACAATCTCAAAGAGATTACAGGCCATCTTGACAGCGAATCTAAAAGACTGTTCAAATGGATTTATTTAAGAACACTCTTCGTAAATCTTGTCACTAAAAACACAGTATATCTAGACCACGAACTGGAAAATCAAAAGAAATTCACCGAGTTTAAAATAAATAATTCACATCCAGGTGAAATTGCAGGATACAAATTCAGTGGAGACTACAACCTTCATGCATTCATAGACTTGGGCTTAAGCGATGACGATATTAAATTCCTTGAAAATAAAGACATCATTGATGCCGGAGCATTTACAGGAGATACCTCACTTCCCCTTTCAAAAATTACAAACAGAAACGTTTATGCATTTGAACCATTTGAGGAGTCATTTGAACTGCTGAAGAGAAACATTAACGACAACCAAATCAAAAACATCCAACCAGTGAACCAATCTCTGGGAAACTTGAACGGTGAACGTACACTATATTTATCCGGAGAAAATGTGCAGGGAATTACAAGCGATGCAAATATGAGAAATTATGACAATGAACTCAAGGTTCAGGAAACTACATTAGACAAGTTTGTCGAGGATAACAATTTAAATGTTGGGCTGATAACAATTGATGTTGAAGGGGCGGAAATGGATCTTTTAAATGGGGCATTAAATACCATCAAAAACCAAAAGCCAATATTACACATAAGCATTTACCATAAGGCTTCCGATTTCTTTGAAATTATCCCATGGATAGCAAATCTGGAATTGGATTATGAATTCAAAATCGTTAAAGAACAGCCATGGCCGTTTTTGGCAGATACTGTAGTACAGTGCAGAGTTAAATAAAGTGATTTAGATGTTTTTTGAGTCAAAACCATACAAATTTTCCATCATAATGGCAGTCTATAATACTGCAGATTACCTAAGCGAATCCATCGACAGCATTATAAATCAGACAATTGGTTTTGAAAATATTGAGTTGATACTCGTTGATGATGGAAGCAGCGACAGCTCAAAAGACATTTGCTTGAGTTATCATGAAAAATATCCCCATAATATCAAATACATTTATCAGGAAAATCAGGGCCAGGCCGTTGCCAGAAACAACGGAATGAAAGCGGCAAAGGGAAAATACCTGAACTTTCTAGATAGTGACGATAAATTAGAATTAAATGCATTGGAACTCGTCTATGACTTTTTTGAGAAAAATTATAAAAATGTGGATGTCGTATCCATTCCAATGAAGTTTTTTGACAGAAAAGATGGAGAACACATTTTAAACTATAAATATGAAAGCACAAGACTGGTTGATTTGAAATCCGAACCCAATTGCATTCAGCTTTCCGCATCATCTGCATTTTTTAAAAGAAAAGCGATTAAAAATTTTGAATTTGACACTGAACTTGTCGTATCTGAAGATGCAGTATTTGTAAATAAGATTTTACTCGAAAAATGCAGACATGGAGTGGTTTCAGATACCTCATACCTATATCGTAAAAGAACATCAAAAACATCAACAATCGATTCTACACTAAAAAAGAAGGAATATTACATTGACAGATCACAGAAATTTTTCAAAGCGCTGTTTGATTATTCGAAAGACAAATATGGAAAAGTCCTTGATTTTATCAAGCATACCGTAATGTATGACATCCAGTGGATGTTTGACATAAGCGACGTTTCCGACGTGTTAGATGAAAATGAATTGGAGCAGTTATACTCAATTTTGCATGAGCTTTTGGAAGAAATTGACGATTCAATCATATTGAACCAAAAACATCCCGACAGAAGTCTGTTAAAATCCATTTTACTCTTCAAGCACGGAAATACAGAAACAATAAAAGATACTTATGGAAACAATGCTAAAATAAAAGTTGGCAATTACATTATTGATGAACTGTATTACCACATTTTTTATATTGATGCCGTGGAGATATCCAATGATAATTTAAAGATTCTAGGATTTTTAAAATCATTTTTCAGACCAGAAGAAATAAAAATTCAAGCCATAACATATAATAAAACTGAATTTTTAAAATATTGGGTTGAATACTTCAATAAAAACAAGATAGTGTTCATTAAAAAAGAATTTTTAGATGAAGATGGAAAAAATATCAAGGATTATTTACTGCATTCCAATAATTCATATGACAATTTAAATATCGCACAATACCTTAAATGCGATTTAAACTTCAATTATGAACAAACATATAATTTAAAACAAATAGAATGGCTAATTAAAAAAGATTTAATCGATTTAGAATACTACAACAAAGCATATGAAAACATTTCAATATTGTACGCAGAAACTTGCGGCAAAATTTTCGATGCCGAAAAAATGAATTATCCAAATAGGGAAAAATATCATTTAAATCTTAATTTTAACCCAAATTATAATTTTGAGCTTTCAATACCCCTGACATTAAAGGAATCTTCGGAAATTAAAATTAGGGTTTCATATGACAACATCAATTCATATTTAGATATTGCATTCAACTATTATTCAAGATTAACAAAAGAAAGTTTTTATTCCAAAAAAGAGGATTACCTGATAAAATTTGAAGACAACACATTCACTGTGATACCATACACAAATTTTGATTGTTTGAGATTTGAAAAGGAAAATATAAATCATTTGATTTCAAAAAATGAATCATCTTTAAATAACGTGATTAACTTTAGAAAACAATACTACGATTTATTTTATAAATTCAACAACAGAAGAATATGGCTGTTTATGGATAGGCCAGAAATAGCTGGAGACAATGCAGAACAGTTATATAAATATGCCATTAATCAAAATGACAATATAGAAAAATATTTTATAATTTCAAAGGATTCAAAAGATTATGACAGGTTAAAAGGATTTGCAAATGTTGTGGAATACAAATCAAAAGAACATAAATTGCTATCTTGTTTTGCCGAAAAAATAATTTCATCACATCCTGATGACGATTTGATTAATCCTTTCTCAGGAAGATATGAAAAGTATTTCAATGGCCTTTTTTCAGCAAAACTTTGCTTTTTACAGCACGGCATAATCTTAAACAACATCTCATCATGGTTACATAAATATGACAAATTTCTGCACCTGTTTGTTACATCTGCAAAAAAAGAATATGAATCAATATTCAACAACCCATATAATTACGATGAAAGTGTAGTTAAACTGTTGGGACTTCCCAGATATGATAATTTAGATAAAGGCAATGAAAAAAATCAGATTGTCATTATGCCGACATGGCGAAGAAGCATGCGGGAAATGACAGAATCAGAAATAAAAAAATCCACATATCTGAAAAAATGGAATTCACTACTGAACAATGAAAAGCTATTAGAGTATGCACAAAAAAATAACTACAAAATAATATTCAAACCTCATATTAACGTTAATGAGATAATTCATCTATTTGACTTGGACAATGTGATTTTTGATGATGAACTTTCCTATCAAAACGTTTTTAATGAATCAAAACTATTAATAACAGACTTTTCGTCTGTTGCATTCGATTTTGCATATATGAAAAAACCTGTTTTATACTATCAATGGGAAAATGATGATTTTCATTTTGATTTGACTGAAAGTTACTTTGATTATGAAGAAATGGGATTTGGTGAAAAAACAAATGATGAAAATGAATTAATACATCTAATAAAAAAACATATAGATGATGACTGTCAAATGAAAGAAAAATTCAAACAAAGAGTAGATGATTTTTACAGATTTACTGATAAGAATAACTGTAAAAGAGTTTACGATTATATTTTAACTATAAAATAACAAATCATGGTGATCAATTGAGTGAATACAAACTAACAATAGTTATTCCAACTTATAATTCTGAAAAGACAATAAAAAAAGCTTTTAATTCTGTTAAAGTGCAAACAATCGGATTTGAAAATATTGAATTGATATTTGTTGATGACAAATCAAAAGACAATACATTAACATTACTTAAATCCTATGAAAATGAATACGGCAACATAAAAGTATTTGAAACAGATGAAAATAGTGGTTTTGCGGGAACTCCAAGAAATATTGGTCTTAAAAATTCAAATTCAAAATACATTCTCTTTTTAGACAGTGATGATGAACTATCAATCGATGCATGTGAAGTCCTGTTTAATGAAATTACCCAAAATAGCTCAGATATTGTGATTGGTGCTTTTATTAACCAATACTCCAATTTCAAAAAGGAACATAATCCTCCATTATATTCCGGAAATAAAGAACTGTTTAATTATTCAAAAGATGTGAATTTACTCGATGTCACACCCGCCATTTCGGCAAAACTATTCAAAAACGAATTGCTCATCGAAAACAATATATTATTTATCGAAGGAGCACCTGCCCAGGATTTGGCATTTTTAATAGAATATATGCTTAATTCAAACAAAATATCCGTGTTGAATAATTATTATGCGTATATGCGTAATGTGAATGAAAACTCCGTTTCAATGAATGTGAATAAAAAATATTTATATGGATTAATCAACACACTAAATATAGTTCTGAATTTATTTAAGAATCACAATATCACTTCAGAAACTCAAAAAATAATATTCAACAAACATTTATACTTCCTTACAACACAATTTATGCGATTTTCAAATTCTGAAAAATTTGATGAAAGTGAATTGAATGAAATATTAAACTCAACAACATTCAAAAATTTCCAAAATCAAGACTTCTTTAAAGATGATGAAAGTTTTGAAGATTATCTCAATAATTTAAAAAATGGAAAATATGAAGATAACCACCTATTGCTCAAAGACATGAGAAAACAGTTTAATAATAATTCAATCAATGACTATTCAAATCTGAAAAATGAGATAAATATCCTAAAAAATGAAAACAGTGAATTGAATATAATTCTAAATGAAAGTAAAAATGAAATCAATGAATTGTGTGAAGAAAAATCCAACTTATTAAACGAAAATGAAAACTTAAAAAATGAAATAAATGAAATAAAATCATCAAGAATATGGAAATTGAAAAATAAATTATAGGGCGTGATAGAATGCATAAAAGTTCATACATGAAAATGAAATATTTCAAAGATGCTTATTTAAATCCCAATCAAGAATTGAAAATACTCGACATAGGTTCCTTTGACAAAGGCGGAAATTATAATTATGGAATGATTTTAAATGAATCCAAATGGACATACCAAGGCCTTGACATGCGAGAGGGAAACAACATCGACATTGTTGTTGAAAATCCATATGAATGGAGTGAAATTGAAGATGAATCATATGATTTGATTGTTTCAGGTCAGGCATTTGAACATATCGAATTCTTTTGGTTAACACTAGATGAAATCAAAAGAGTCCTGAAACCCGGAGGACTATTCATTCTTATCGTTCCAAGTACAGGGCCTGTTCATAAAAATCCTTATGACTGCTACCGGTTCAATGAGGACGGTGTAAGAGCAATGGCAAAATACATTAAATTTGACATTCTAGAATCCGGAACCAACCTCGATGAAATTTCAGACCCATGGTATGACAGTTATGTTGTTGCAAGAAAACCGGGCGGTGAAAACAAAAACGACCTGGAAGAGAGAATGGATGACATAGAACGCAAAATGGATTTGATTTTAGAAAAATTATGATAACATGTATAAGATTTCCGTTATTGTACCCGTTTTTAATGTGGAAGAAACACTTCAAGATGCCTTTGATTCAATTTTAGACCAGACCATTGGTTTTGAGAATCTTGAAGTGATTTTTGTTGATGATGCATCAACAGACAGTAGTGGAGATATTATCAAAGAGTTTTCTGACAACTATGAAAATGTCAAATCAATTTATTTAAGTGAAAACAGTGGTTTTGCAGGCAAACCCAGAAATGTGGGAATTGAAAATGCAAATGCATCCTATTTGATGTTTTTGGATCCGGATGACGTTTATTTAAAAGATGCATGTGAAATACTATATGAAAACATTACAGAAAACGATTTAGATATTGTTTCAGGAAATTACAACATCAATCGAGACAATAGAATCATTCGAAATGATTGGAGTGTTTTAAGACTTGATGATGGACAATCCCGAGAAACCCGAAACATAGAAGAATACTTTAACTTTTTAATTCCGACCCCATCTGTCTGGTCAAAGATATTCAAAAGAGAATTTATTTTAAATGAAAAAATTCAATTTTTAGTTGGCGTTCCAGCACAGGATTTGGTTTTCGTATCAGAAGCACTTCTAAAAGCAAAGGGAATAAGATTCATAAATACACCGGTCGTTGAGTACATACCACGTAAAAATGACTCAGTCACATCCAAAAAAACCAAAGAGGTTCTTGCAGGGTTCATCAAATCATACACAGAATTATACAATATAGCAAAAGACCATAACCCCAATTATGTATGGATAAGTTATAGAAACCTATATTTCTGGATTAAGCAATTTTGCCTAAGTGATTTGAACTTAAAAGATAAAATTGACTTACTATACTTGGCAAATCCATTATTTGAAGAGTTCATCACCACAGACAGACTAAAACAACCTGAATTTTTAGATGAATTTATAAGATCAATATCCAAAAAGGACTTTTTAAACGCTTCAAAGATGTCTGAAAATCTGGACATTTATTACGATGAAAATATTCTTTTGGAAAAGATTAAGGAAAAAGAGATAATACTTTTGTTTTATGGATTGGACATTGAAATTGGTGGCCTTGCAAAAGCAACATTCAACCGTGCCAATTTATTAAAAGAACATGGATACAATGTGACTTTGCTGAACCTCAACGAGTGCAAAAACTTTGACCATATCACACAGCATTTCCACGAAAACGGATATCTGGACGAATCCATAGAATTAATAAATATCGTCGAATATTACGCTTTAAAAAATAATCTGAATGACAAGATTTCAAAAGCATCAAAAGATGCAATTGAAACAAAGGACAAAACAAAGATAACCGATTACAAAACAAACGGCAAATTAACAAAGTCTGAATACGAATTCAACAACTATTCCTGTGAAAAGATTTATGAAAGCAATAGATTGAAACTTGAGCAATACTACACAAATGACGGATTTAACTACCTTATCATAGAATATACAGGCCGTGAAAGTTCATACACATTAATAGACAGATTCATTGATTCGAAAATTAAATTCAAGGACATGTTCGAATTTCACAATTACTTCATAACAGAGATATTGCTTAAATATGATAACAAACCTTTCCTAATCAATGAAAACTCCGGAAAGATTCCAAACTTCAATGACATCAGCCCAGAAATTGCATATAAAATTGCAAACATCCATACAAATCCATATAAAGATGAACGTCACTATGGAAGTTCTTTAAGAGACAATTTTACAATCCTAAAAGGCAAAAATGACCATGATTATGTTGTCGTTTTGACTGAAAGACTAAAAGATGATCTTATCAAGGAATTCAATTTCAAAAACATAAAGGCGATTCCAAACATATTAAATATACAAAAATGTGAAAGAACCGTCACAAAAGATACAAATAAAATTTCAATATTTGCCCGTCTAAGCCATGAAAAGAACATTTCAGATGCAATACGTGCATTCAAGATAGTTTCACAAAAAAGAAGCAATGTTCGTTTGGAAATATTTGGAAGGGCAGTAATCGAAGAGGAACTGACAGAAGAGAAAAAACTGAAAGACCTTGTCAAGGAACTGGAACTTGAAGAACAAGTGATTTTTAAAGGCCATACAGAAAACGTCAGAGAAGAGATGTCAAAGTCCCTTGCAACACTATTTGTTTCCACTTATGAAGGACTCGGAATAGTTGTTCTGGAATCCATGATTAACAAAACACCTGTAATCAGCTATGACATCTATTACGGCCCGTCCGATTTCATCAGAGATGATGAAAATGGATATCTGATTAAACAAAACGACATAGATGAATTGGCCCAAAAGATACTGTTCCTACTTGAAAATCCAGACAAGGCAGTTGAAATGGGAAAAACAGCTGAAGAAGATATTTTAAAGCAAATCGATGATGAAACTCTCTTTTTGAAATGGCAAAACGTGTTTAAAGAAACATACCTCAACTCACAGGCTTTAAACAGTGATGCAATCAACAGAAGCATACTCCAGGAATTAATCAAAACAGAAAGAGTTAAAATTAAACTCTACAAGCAAAACCACAGACTATACAAACAAAACAAGTTATTGAAACAACAAATCAATTCCAAAAAAGGCATCAAAGACATTTTCAAAAGATTTAAATTTTAAAACTACTTTTAATCCATAATACAAAAAAAATAATATTATATAGAATAATAATTATACTTTTATTATGGATATTCAAACTGAAAAATCTAAAATTATTTCCAAAATCCAGAGATTGAACTATAAAGATTTAATAATATTCCTAATCCCAGTTATAATATTCTCATTTTATCTTTATGTTTACAATCCAGGTATTTTAACTTTTGATTCATTTAATCAAGTTCATCAAATTGCATCTGGCCACTATACCAACTGGCATCCATTTTTCCACACATTCATTGAAATGCTGCTGTATAAAATCTACTCCAGCCCCGCAACTGTGGCAATATTCCAGATTCTGGTATTTTCAATAATCTGGATGGTAATCTGCAAATACTTCAGAAATAATGATGAAAACATCAATTTAGCTGACATAAAAAGAGATAGGGAATTTATTATACAAAGCATAATCACATTAATAATCTGTCTTATTCCAATAAACGCAATATACTCAATTACATTATGGAAAGACGTACTTTTCAGTTATGGAATTCTGTTTTTATGCTTTTTAATCAAAGTAATGATTGACAAAAAATGCAAGGTCAGCATCAGGTTCATAGTACTTATGGGATTTGTTATGGCCTGCGTAGCCCAATTGAGACTTAACGGTATTTACGTTATCGTCCCATTATTAATCATTCTGGCATATTATCTCTACAAGCATGACAAAACAGAGAAGTTTTTCATCAAATTGCCAGTCATAGCAATAATATTTATTCTATTGATTGCATCAATGAATGTTGTCTATAATGTTGAAGACAATGCAAAGGATGCAACACTTTCAAAAACCACACATATGCTTGCAAATTATGACTTATACCACAAACTGGATGCTAAAGACAGCGCCAAGTTCCATGAGCTGATAAACGAAACTGCCGTAAAGGATAATTACAAAACCTTTTTCACGGATCCTGTGCGAAATGCCGCAAATGAAAGTGTCTTTGAAGCCAACAAGGGTGAATATATCGGCATGGCATTGAAATATTCACTTCAGGATCCAATACATTTCATAAAATATATGTTAAGCTCATCTGAAATCACATGGGACATTACAAGGGACAGCTACTGGCAGGGAAAACCATATTACATAGAGGAGAATGGTCCAAATCTTGAAACTGCAAGAAATACCTACTTCAAAGCATACCATACAACCCCTGTTGAAGCTTATGAGAATGTATCTTCAGCAAATGAAGGAAACGGATTGTTTAACCTATTTAACTACATAGTATATAATGCAAGAACAAATGTTATCGCAGATACATTATTTGAAAGTCCAGCACTTTACATGTACCTGTCAATTCTGGCAATGGCTGGAATATACTATCTGACCAAATCAAAGGACATCCTTCTTGTCTATCTGCCTAATCTGTTTAATATTTTAGTTGTTTTTGTTTCAATACCAACGCAGGACAACAGGTATTTATATCCAAACCTGCTTGTATTCTATCTGTTAATGCTCATACTGGTTGGAATACTGGCAAAACAGAATTTTAGTCTAAAACCTAAAGCTGTTGCAACCAGCGCTGAACTTTCAAGCCATCAAGAGGAGAATTATAATGAGATAGATGCAAAAATAGATAATTTGACTCCTGAAGATAAAGTTTCACAAACAGAAACAATTGAAAAAGAAGACACATATGACGAATTAGACGCAATAATTGACAATTTAACCCCTGAAGAAGTCAACAGCATATTGAATGAACCTGAAGACAAAACTTCACCAACAGAAACTGATGAAAAAGAAGACACATATGACGAATTAGACGCAATAATTGACAATTTAACCCCTGAAGAAGTCAACAGCATATTGAATGAACCTGAAGATGAAACTTCACCAAAAGCAGAAAGTGTCAAAAAAGAGAGCATTAACGATGAAATCGACTCACTAGTCAATGATTTAAGTCAAGCAGAACTTACCAGCATTGTTAACGAATCTGAAGGAAAATCTTCAAAAGCAGAAACTGTTAAAAAAGAAGATGTGAAAAAACAGGAAGATTCTAAACAAGACCCACAAAAACCACAACAAGAAATCCCACCAATGAAAACAATACCAAAACAAAAACCACAACAAGAAATCCCACCAATGAAAACAATACCAAAACAAAAACCACAAGTTGTTTTCCAAAAGGAAATCCCAAAAAAGCAACAAACACAACAAAGAAAAACAAACCCACAACAACAAACACAACAAAGAAAAACAAACCCACAACAACAAAAACAACAAAGAAAAACAAACCCACAACAACAAAAACAACAAAGAAAAATAACCCCTGAAAAACAATTTTCCCAAAGAACAGAAACAAAAGAACAAATGGAAGCAAGAATCAGGGCAAAAATATTAAAAGACTTAGAAAGGGAAAAACAAAACAAAAAATAAAACCTTGTGTTTTAAATCGTGCAAACAGCATGATTTAAAACTTCTTTTTATTGAAAAAAGAGCGCTTATTTTTCACACCAATATAAAACCTATTGTAATCATTACATCTAATTACTGATTGAAGGTATGCAATTTTTTCATCAACATCATTAATAGAATTGAAATTTTCCTCAATTTCATCAAAACTTAAAACATTGCCCTCATTTCTGTAAATCCATCGCCCAGCACTATATTCCATAGAATTTTCAGTTTGTTCATCAGTGTAGTAATGAACACTTGACCCATCAAAAAGCACATCATCTCGAATCAATTGGGCAGGAACTCCACCCCAAAGAGAATTTGACTGAATCTTTTTGCCCGCAACCAATGCTTTTGCACCAATGATACTTCCAGAACCAATTTGAGTTCCCTTAAGTATCAGTGCATCCTGACCAACCCAAACATGATCTCCCAAATAAATGCTTTTGGAGAGATTGATTCTTTTAAGGGAATTGGTATCATAAATCAGGTGAGGATCTGCAATCCTCATCCATATATCTCGTGCAAACAGGCATTCATTACCAATGAATATGTTTTTTTGCTCAGATATGGAAAAATTAATCCTCCCATTAATATAGCTGTTTTCACCCATATAGAAAAGGGAATTGTTGTAAATGGATATGTTCAAATAATATACATTTCTGTTGGATGAAAGATAGATTATTGAATTGTCTGCATTGAAATCCAAAATTGAGTTATGCAGATTTACATTGTCTTCACAAATCAAACGATTATTTCTGCCTCTGAAAATGATTTGGGTGTTTTGCAGATTGGGATTTACGCCAATTATTTGATTGTTATTTTCATCAACTTTTACAACATCCATGATACCACACTATGTAATTTGTATAGTTAATGCTATTTATTAATTTTTATAACTCCACAACAATAATTTATATAGAATACAAACATAATTACTATTATAAAATGTTTTAAATAATGCAAACTATATATTTTGGTGAAAAAAATGAGAAAACTAATAAAAATTGTCCCATTATTGGTGGTAATTTTTTTAGTATCCATGTCATTCGCCTGCGCAAGCAATACAGACGAACAAATATTGGCAAATGATACTGACACACCAGATAATGAAATTCTATCAGTTGACAATGACATAACAAATATAAACAGTCAAACTGATGCAAATAAACTTACAGATAATGAAAAAAGAATAACTTCAAAGACATTCGGTGAATTAACAAAAGAAATCAGGTCCTCTGAAGAAGGAAGTACACTTGTTTTATTAAATGACTGTTCCTGTGAAAGCGGTTTCAGTTCAGATGGAATCGGAATTCAAAAACAATTTACAATAGATGGAAACGGACACACAATAAACGGCAAGAACACTGCAAGGACATTCTTTATTGATGCAGACAATGTTATTTTAAAAAACATTATATTCATCAATGGAAATGCAAAAGGTAACGGCGGAGGTGTCCTACTCATCCGAGCATCCAACACAGTCATTGAAAACTGTACCTTCAAAAACAGCAAAGATGAATATGGAGGTGCAATCTACATAACCGAAAAAACCAAAGTGGATAACAAAGCGATTACAGGCACAAAAATCAACAACTGTAAATTTGAAAGCAACACTGCTGAGAAAGGTGGTGGAGCAATTTACGCTTTAGGCAAAGGAAATACAATTACAAACTCAAAATTCACAAGCAACAAGGCAAATGCCATGGGAGGTGCTGTTCAAATTGCAAACAACAACAACAAAATCATAAACAATACTTTCACAAGCAACTCCGCTAAAACAGAAGCAGGAGCACTAGCATTGATGTACTGCTCAAACCAAGAGATTGAAGGAAATACCTTCACAAAAAATACTGCTGGAAGCATTGCAGGAGCTATTGACCTCTATAAAGGAAGCGGATACACCGTCAAAAACAACAAATTTGACGGGAACACCGCAGACGACCTTGGAGGTGCAATGAGACTTTCAATTTCATCCTACTCAACAGCAAGCAGAATTGAAAACAATGACTTCAAAAACAGTCAGGCACAAAATGGAGGAGCTATATACAGTGACAGCGACAAGGCAACATTCACAAAAAACACATTCTACAACAACAAAGCTACCTCAAAAAGCGGTGGAGCAATTCACATTAACGGAAAAAGTAATATCATTTCCTACAACAACTTCGACAAATGCAGTGCCAAATACAAAGGAGGCGCAATATGCATTGAAAGCAACTCCGATAAAATTATGCACAACAACATTACACACTGCCATGCAGATAACGGCGGAGGAGCAATCTACGTAATGGGATCAGGCACAACAATCAGCGACAACAACATCGAAAGCAACGATGCAAACCTCAATGGAGGAGCAATTCAAATCGATGGTTCCAATACAAAAATAGTATACAATGAAATATCAGGCAATTCAGATAAAGGCAATGGTGGAGCATTATTTATCAGCGGAAAT
The DNA here is from genome assembly GCF_900314695.1 of uncultured Methanobrevibacter sp. Lineage (NCBI taxonomy): Archaea > Methanobacteriati > Methanobacteriota > Methanobacteria > Methanobacteriales > Methanobacteriaceae > Methanobrevibacter > uncultured Methanobrevibacter sp. The sequence continues at coordinate 39,819 of NZ_OMWD01000023.1, forward strand.
ACCGAAACAATATCTTCAAACAAATTCATATCCAACAAAGGAGATGCAAGTACAGGTACCGGTGGTGCAATCAAAATGTTCGGACATGATGCAATCATAACCGAAAATACTTTCACTAAAAACATCGCAAAGTATGGTGCTTCTATTTTCATAACCGGTTCTAACGAAAAAATCGCCAAAAACATTTATACTGGAAGTACAATGGCAAAACAGGTAACCTGGAAACATCAAAAACAGAACACAAAAATAAATGCTCCTGCAAAAACATTCAAGAAATCCGTGAAATCCAAGAATGTTATCATTACATTAAAATCCGCTTTAAACAAATTGCTTGCTTCCAAAAAGATTACATTAAGCGTTAACGGCAAAACTTATGCTGCAAAAACAAATTCAAAAGGTCAAGCTACTCTCAAGATTACCAAATTGACCAAAAAAGGAAGCTTCAAATACACCGTTAAATTCAACGGAGACAGCAATTTCAACAAAGTAAGCAAAACCGGTAAAATTACAATAAAATAAATTCAAACTGTCCTTAACCGGACAGTATTCACTTTTTTTAAGATATTATCAACATCATCCAAAATAGGAGGGAAAAACTATGAAAAAATCAATGAAACTCATCCCATTGCTTGTCATAATCTTTCTGGTATCCATATCATATGCCTGCGCAGCAGACATCGACGGGAAAAACATGACGGACAGTGATGTTTTAACCGGCAATGATGATGACATAGCAATATCAACAGCAAACAACGAAGAAATAGTAAAAAGTACAAATGTCAGTTCAAAGACGTTTTCAGATTTGTCAAAAGAAATCAACAAAGCAGAAGAGGGTAGTGAAATCATATTGATGGAAGACTGTGAATATGACTCAGGCATTACATTTGAGGGAATCGCAATCAAAAAGCAACTAACAATCAATGGAAACGGCCATACAATAAACGGAAAGGATTCTGCAAGGGCATTTTTCATAGATGCAAACAATGTCGTGCTTAAAAACATCAACTTCATAAACGGGAACTCAAGGGCACATGGTGGTGGAACACTACTCATCCGTGCATCCAACACAGTCATTGAAAACTGTACCTTCAAAAACAGCAAAGACATCTATGGAGGTGCAATCTACATGACTGCACACACCAAAACCGGGCTTTTTCAGGAAGTCAAAGGAACAAAAATCAGCAACTGCAACTTTGAGTCAAACACTGCTGAGAAAGGTGGTGGAGCAATATATGCATTAAGCAAGGAAAATACAATCAACAATTGTGAATTCATATCCAACCAAGCTTCAATGGGTGGTGCAGTTCAAATAGGAAATTCAAACAACAACAAAATTACAAACAATAAATTCACAAGCAATTCTGCTAAATCAGAAGGTGGAGCTCTTGCACTGATGTACACATCAAACGAAATTGTAAAAGACAATGTCTTTGAAAAAAACAGTGCTACCAAAATTTCAGGAGCATTTGAAGCTTACAAAGGAAGCAACTATACCATTACAAACAACCAGTTCAATTCAAACTACGGTGGTGAACTGGCAGGTGCAATGAGGCTTTCAATCAAATCCTCAAAAACCACAAGCAAAATTGCAAACAACAAGTTCACAAACAACAAAGCTAAAAACTCAGGTGCACTATACAGTGACGGTGACAATGCAACATTTACGAAAAACACATTCACAAACAATGAAGCCACTGAAAAAAGCGGAGGAGCAATATTCATTAACGGTAACTCAAACAGCATTTCACAAAATACAATCAGCAAATGCAGTGCCAGCTACAAAGGAGGAGCAATCACCATTGATGGAGACTCCAACAGCATTGTAAAAAACAATATCACAAGCTGCAAATCAAAAGACGGTGGAGGAGCAATCTACATATTGGGATCAAAATCTACAATCAACAGCAACAACATCAAAAGCTGTGAAGCAGGAACCTCCGGTGGAGCGATACTTGTAAGCGGTGACAAGGCAACAATAAAAAGCAATACAATATCCTCCAACACTGCCAAAAGTCATGGTGGAGCATTGCTTGTTAAGGGAAACAATGCAGTCATCACATCAAACAAGTTCACTTCAAACAAAGCAACTGCCAAATCAGGTTCAGGAGGTGCAATAAGGTTGAACGGAAACTATGCAAAGATTACTTCAAATACATTCACAAAGAACTCTGCAAAAAACGGCCCTTCAATCTATGCACAAGGATATGAAGAAACAATAAGCAAAAACAAGTTTACAGGAAGTACAATGGCAAAACAGGTTGTGTGGAAAATTGTGAAACAGAAGACAAAAATTACCGCACCGACCAAAAAATTCAAGAGGTCAGCTGTCAAAAAGGTTGTAATCACCCTTAAATCCGCTGTGGGAAAGAAACTTGCCTCCAAATTCATTTACCTTAAAATCAATGCCAAAAACTACAAGGCAAAAACCAACAAGAATGGTCAGGCAACATTTAAAATCACAAACATAAATAAAAAAGCGATTTTCATATATGTTGTGAGATTCAAAGGTGACAAGTACTACTACTCTGTTAAAAATACAGGAAGAATCAGAGTAATCTAAAATTAAGCTGTCTTCGGACAGCTCACTTTTCTTTTTTTTGAGCCAAAACAAGAATTTTGTGTTTAAATCTTTTTTTAGCACAAACATGTAACATTATATATGCATTTTAACAAATAGTTAAACATGTACAACAAAAAACTAATCGGCTTTTTCCTAATCGCACTGATTTTGGCAGTATGCATAGGAACTGCATCTGCAAGCGAAAATACAACACTCACATCAGCCAATGAGGAAAAAACATTTACAGATATACAAACAGAAATAGACAATGCCTGTGAAAACGATACAATAGAACTTGAAGGCACATATATAAGTCAGGGAAACGCAATTGAAGTCAATAATGATTTAACATTTAAGGGTACAAATGATACTACTCTGGATGGAAACTGGAGTTCAAGGATAATAAATACTGATAAAAATCTTATTTTTAAGGATATAACATTCCAAAATGCACTTTCAAGTGAATACGGAGGAGCAATCAAATCCATAGGAGATTTGACATTCATAAACTGCATCTTCAAAGGTAACAACATAAAACCTATGCCGGATTACTATTGGTACTACGGAAGTGCAATATACGGTGAAGGAAAATTGACAATAGTCAACTGCACATTCACAGACAATCTTGGAGATTCTGCAATCAGAGCAGACGTCATAGATTTGAAAAACTCAAAATTCATAAATAATCCTGCAAATAATGCAGTCAACGGAAATAGAGTAACTATAGACAACTGCGATTTTCAAAACAATTCCGTGGCAGTCTATGATGCAGTGGAGTTAAAAATTAAAAATTCCAGATTCGACAAAAACGAATACGGAATCTATGTATTCAGTTATTGCACACTTGATGTGGACAACTGCAGTTTCACAAACAACAGTGAAACCGCAATGTATGCATCATGCGATTCAACCGTTTCAAATTCAAGATTTGAAAACAACCGTAAGGGGATTAGAGCCTACAGTTCCTATATTTCATCATCACAAACCTTCCCTTCAGATGCATTGAAATTGAATATCCTCAACTGCACATTCAAGTCAAATACAGACACTGCAATATCCACAGACGGAAATGTGATTGTCAAAAAAACTTCGTTTGAGGACAATACTGGAGAAATGGCAGGCGCAATATACAGCGACGATTACCACGGCTACACCACAATCAATATTTCAGATTCCACATTTACAAACAATACTGCAGATTATGCAGGTGCCCTCAAGGTCGTGGGAGCAAAAGTCACAATAAATAACACCACACTAAAAGGCAACGGCAAGGCAAGCATCATACTTACAAGCGCCATATGGGGAATTTATGGCAATACCTACTACAGCATCGCAAAGCTTACAGTCAACTCAAAGACATATACAAAAAGCGTCAATTTAAATGATAACTTAAAAGAAATGGAAATGGCCACACTCACCGCCAATAAGGTGAAAACTTCATATAATTCAGGAGCTACATTGAACATCAAAATCATCAACAAGTTTACAAAAAAACCCGTGAAGGAGTGTGATATTACATTAAAAGTATTTACCGGCAAAAAATATAAAACATACACAATACGAACAAAAAATAACGGAATAGCAAAATTCAGCGCATCCGGATTAAATGTAGGATCCCACAAGATTGAAATCACTACAGATTATGGAGAGTGCAAAGTCAAAAAGACAACAACTGTCACCACCATCACAAAGGCAAAGACAATCATAAAGGCTCCTAAAATAATTGCAAAACACAGAAAGTCCAAATACTTCAAAGTTACAGTCAAAAACAAGGCCACCAAGAAGCCTGTGAAAAACACATACATCAAAGTCAAAATCGACAAGAAAACACACAAAGTCAAAACAAACTCAAAAGGAATAGCTAAAATCAACACCAAAAAACTTAATTACGGAAAACACAAGGTTACAATAACTTCAGCAAACACAAACTACCAAATGAGCGCTAAATCAACAATAACAATCAAATAAAACCCAAAACTGTCATCGAGACAGTTTCCTTTTTTTCTTTTTAATGCAGACATGTAACATTATATATACATTTTAACAAATAGTTAAGCATATCGTGACACTGAAAAATAGTCAAGGTCAAAAAATCCACCAAAAAGCTAACATTGACAGCAACACTCAAAAGCAAGCAGGTAACTTTCAAATTCAACGGAAAAACATACAAAACCAAAACCAATGCAAAAGGTGTTGCAAAAGTGACCCTTAAAAAATCCGCATTGGCCAATCTCAAGGGAGGAAGCAGGGCCAAGATTCAGGCACCCTGCCTCAAGGATACAGTCAAAAAATCTTTAAAAGTTCAAAAATAATGATTGATTTCATTATTTTCTTTTTTTGTTAATTTTTTTCATTATTTTTCTTATTTTTTAAAAATTATTCATATTAATTCTTTTCATTCGAATTTAATCACTGAAATTCTTTAATTTCAAGAATAAAGTTAAAATTTATATGTAATATATTTCAGATATATTATTGTATTCAAATTGAATATAAATTAAATCAATATGGGGATAAAATTGAAGTTAAATAAGATTATATTGTTGTCCATATTTTTGCTTGCGGTTTTGACACTTGGTGCTGCAAGCGCAAGCGAGAACAGTACGGATAATTTAAAAATTGACGGAGCTGTTGACGTGTCCGCTTCAGTTGATGATGATATTGTGGCTGATGATGAGTCAGGTCAACCGAAAGATGTTGAAATAGTCTTTCCAGATAGCATAAAGGCATATGAAAGATTTAATGTTAACATAACCTTGCCTAAAGATGCATCCGGTGAAGTACATTACTACTTTGATGCTAATCTGGAGGATGATGACTATAGTTATGTTTACTCAGGATTCAACAAGGTTTCATCAAAGATAAAGGAATTCGGTACTCATACATTGAATATCAATTTCATTTCAGATGATAAGGAAATCTGCAACGATAAGGAAGTATCAAAAACCTATGATGTAAATGATTACGGTATTGATATTTCCATTGATGAGGACGAATGGAAATATGGAGAATCCAATTCTATAACTGCTGACCTTCCTTCACACACAGGCAAAGTTGTTATGGATATAAATGGTGAAAAATTTAATATAGATTTGGATGAGGAGTATGAGGCTTGGTTAATTATGGTCCGGCAACCACTACCAACGTGACTGTTAAAGTAACATACAAAGGTGACGGCAAAAACATCAAAGCAAAATCAGCTGAAAAAGTATTTGCTGTTGTGCCAAAGGTATACATTCCTGATGAAGTCATTTTTAAATCTTCAAGTGATGTTGTAGTCAATTATGCTGACGGTGAACAAATCAAATTCATTCTTGTGGATTATGATGATGAAAGTATTATATATGATGAAAAGACAGTGACCGTTAAGGATTCAAAGGCGGTCTACGCAATTCCAGATAATCTTGAATTTAATAAAAATTACATGGCATATGTCATTCATAATAATGTCACTATTGTTAATGAATATTTTAATGTCATTCCAAATATGGATCTCCCAAACAAGTTCTACAGCAAAAGAACCTATGATATTCCTGTTGTTTTCCCGGAAGAATATAAAAACAAAAATGTAACTGTATCAATTGGGGATGTAGCGGTTTTTAAAGACAAACTAGATAATACTGGAAAATGCGATGTTCATTTATCCGATTTAACTCCATATGAGGGAAGTTTATCTATTGGAATTTATGGTGATGATGGCGATTGCATTTATTACTATTCTAGGGAGATTGGTGTTTCAGATGTCGATCCTTCCTGTGTAAATCTAAATGTGGATGTTCCTGCTGATGTTGTAAAAGGATCTGAAATTCAATTATATTTTTCATTGCCTTATGATATTGGTGGCAAAATAATTGCCTATGTCGACGGCAGCGAAATTTCCAGAGATAATGCATATGGTACATTGACAATATATGTTGGAACCGATAAATTGGCTTTGGGCACCCATACTCTAACCTTGAACTATACCGGTGACGGATACTTTGAACCTAAGGTCATGTCATATGAATTCAATGTTTCAAATTATGTAGTGGACATTCCGGATACGTTATACTACAATAACGGCGACAACATACTTGTAAAACTCCAGGATGGTGCCACTGGAACAGTAATCATTTATTCAGACGGCAAAAAGGTTAAAGAATATGATGTTGCTGATATTTATGATGATTATGATGAATATAGTAAATTCGTTCGCTGTCAAGTAGACTCCTTGAATTTGCCTTTAGGCTACCATAATATTCGAGTTTACTACAAAGGAAACAAAGCTCCGATTGATGTAAGCAAAAAAATTAATCTGGACTATACAATTCCAATCTATATTAGTGAATACAATTATGGCAGAGAGAATTATGTTGAATTTAATCTTCCTGATGACAGTAAGGGTTCAGTTAACGTAACTATTGATGGAAAACCAGCAAAATACAGGACTACTGATGATGGATATTATTATGAAGTAAATGTCACAGAATATTTCGGCGACCATGTCATCACTGTTGAATATTCAGGTGATGAGAAATACAATCATCCGTTAAAGGTAAATGAAACATTCAGTGTGGCTGCAAATATTGATTATGACTCATATGTTGCATATAAGTCTCAAAATAATGATGTTTCAGTAGTTTTACCTGATGATGCTAAAGGCAATCTTGTTGTCGAAGTCGATGGAGAAGTCTATGCCAAAAAAGCATTTGAAAACGGTAAGGCTGCAATATCATTCGACACATTGAATAGGGGTTACTATAATGTCCGTGTGTATTATGACGGAAATGACTATTATGTGGAAAACAGGACTTTTGACCTTTCCGTAAACTTCAATATTCTTGTTTCATCACAGGAGATTCTTTTCAATGAAAGTGTGGATGTTTATTTAAATCTTCCTTCATATATCAACGGTACATTGACAGTATCATGCAACGGCAAAGAGTCCAGCGCAATGATGGTTGATGGATATGCTAAAGTCACTCTTTTAGGATTAAATTTAGGGGAGAATGAATATTCTGCTAATTTTGTTGAAGATGGAGAAGAACCTATTGAGGTTTCAACTGAAGGTACAATATGGGTTAAACCTATTGTTATTGTATCCGACAATTTTGTTGTATTTGGCAAAAATATCGTTTCTGTTTTAGTTCCTTCAGGATTTAAAGGCAAAGTCAGTTGTTATGGTGACAACGATTATGAAAGGACAGCAAAGATTACCTCACAAAAAACTGATGTTTCAATGCCTCTTATAACTTCAGGTTTATATCTAATCGATGTCAGTGTCTATGATGAAGACAACTGTTGTGTTTTCCAGGAGGGTTATCAGGCTAATGTTTCAAAAGCGACTACTCCTAAACTCTTTGCAACTTCAGCAACAGTTTACAACGGATTCAATTACAATGCAAAGGTTTTAGGCACTGACGGCAACCCTCTTAAAGGAGCTAAAGTAACCTTCCAGGTCGGCAAAAACAAGGTTGTTGCCAAAAAAACCAATGTTAAAGGTATCGCTTCATTGCCTATGAATTACAAACCTGCCAAATACACTGTAGTTGTCAAATATGCAAAGCAAACCTTAAAAGTTAAAGTGACAGTTAAAAAAGTCCTTGCTTTGAAAAGTGTAGCTGTCAAAAAATCCGCTAAAAAACTTGTCCTGACCGCAACCCTTAAGAAAGGAAAATCTCCTATCAAAGGTAAAGTTGTTGCATTCAAGTTCAGCGGCAAAACCTACAATGTTAAAACCAAAGCCAATGGTATTGCAAAAGTAACCATCAAATCAAGTATCCTGAAAAAGCTCAAAGTAGGCAAAAATATAACCTACCAGGCAACATACCTAAAAGACACCGTCAAAAAAACAACTAAAGTTAAAAAATAGGGACCCACCAATCCTTATTTTTTCTTATTTTCTTAATTAAAGCAAAAGCTTTCTAAGACTTAAATACTTTCTTAAAAAGAAATAATCCCATATAAACTATAATAATCTGTGATATTATGGGATTTAAAAAAGCGATTTTAGTACTATTACTACTGATTATTTTAACAATGGGAGCTGCAAGTGCAGCCGACACCAATACGACATCGGACAATCTCGCAGCAACTGAAGAAACAAGCTTAAAGCTTAGCGAAAATGAGAATTTTGAAGAAAAACTAGGAATTGACGAATCTACAACACCCCTTTCAGGGCCTGGAAATTCAAGCGGAAAATTTGCTGACTTAAACACTTTAATAAGCGGCGCAACTGCCGGAGATACAGTGACACTGACAGTTGACTACTGTAAAGAATCTGACTTCTATGGTCTAATTTCGATTGATAAAGAACTCACCATTGATGGACAGGGTCACATCATTGATGCTAATAATACCCGAGACATAATGCGAATAGACAATGCGCAAAATGTCAAACTGAAAAACATACAATTTATAAATGTGAAGGGCAATTCAAGCACTGCACTTTACTGGACATACGGTAGCGATAATGGATTGATAGAAAATTGTACCTTCACAAACTGTTTAGGCATTGACGGAAGCGCCATTAACCTGATAGGAAGCAATACCAATATAATTGGATCTACTTTTATAAACTGTTCAGGATATGAAGGAGGAGCAATCTACTGGGGCGGAAATGATAATACAATAAGATATTCCTACTTTGAAAATACAACTGCAAATAAAGGAGGAGCAATCTACTTGTATGGTGAAAGAGGGCGAATTGAAGGAACAACTTTCAAAAATTGCAATATGCCAAATTCAACAGTGATATACGCAGACAATATAGTGAACATAATTGGATGCGAATTCACCACTACAAGAAATGAAACACTATCCAGTTTAGTTTATAACGGAAACCTCACCAACTGTACCCTAAATGGAATATCTGACAAATATGCAGATCTTAACATGAGGATAGATTCAAACATTATCGGAACCTGCAAAATAGGTGATACAATCGAATTGACCGCCACTGTCTACAACAATGGACCTGATGATGCAAAAAACGTATCTGCACATTTCGCAATTCCACCCTCTTTAGAAATTATTGGCAACACCCCCTATGCAGGTTCCTTTGACTGTATGACTGGAATCTGGAACATACCTGAGATATTTTCAACTTCATGGGCAACCTTAACAATCACATGCCAAGCAATAAAAGCAGAAAATACCACAGTAAATGCTTTTGTCAGTTCAGATGCAGAAGATTTGAATTTAACTGACAATAATGCCTCAGCAAACCTGTTCATTTTAAGAGCAGACACAACATTAACTCTTAATGTTAGCGACATATTTGCAGGAGAAACATTACGAATCTTTATTGACATTACCCCATTTGATGCCACAGGCAACCTTACCATAAACATCGGTGGAGTTGAGGAACAATCATTCATCAATGGTTCAGACGTCATAATGAAAGAAGGATTATCTGCAGGAGAGTACAACATTACAGCCACATATTCAGGAAATGCAAATTACCTGCCTACTCAAAGTACCACATCATTTAGAGTAAACAAGAGAAACGTTAATCTAACAATCTCATTGGATGAAAACACAATAACTTATGGTCAAAACGCAACACTAACCGCCATAATGCCAATCGACGGCAACATAGCCATCAACATAAACAACGAAACATACAACATTACCACCATCGCAGGAACAGCACACTTACAAATACCAGCACAACCTGCAGGAAACCACACAATAACCGCAACATTTGAAGGAAACGACCAGTACAATCCGGCAAATACAACAATAATATTAACCGTGAACAGAGCTGACCCACCAATCACAATTAACACAACAGACATAAAATACGGCCAAAACGCAACAATAGCTGTCACAACACTTCCAGATGTAACAGGAATCATAGCAATCCACATCGATGGCAAAATTTATGGCATGGCAACCATCATTTCAGGCACTGCAGCATTCAACATCACAGGATTAAATATAGGAAACTACACAGTAACTGCAACATATTCCGGAGATGAAAACTACAATCCAGCAAACAAAAGCGCAACACAAACCGTGACAAAAGCGGATGTCGATTTAGGAATTTCACTATATCCTAACGCAACAGAATTCAAAAGAGGAGACACAGTCGAATTCATAATCAATCTAATAAATAACGGTCCAAGCGATGCAACAAATATCACCGTAAATTTAACCATTCCGAATTCATTAAGATACAAATCATCCAACACCTCAACAGCATATGAAGATAGCCAAACATTTATCTGGATTATAGACCGTTTAAATGCAAATAATACTGCATCAATAACATTCTATTGCGATTTGATGGGTGCTGGCATGATTGCATTAAATGCAACCGCAAGTACTGAAAATGAAATTGACACAGATAACACCAACAATGTCGCAACCATACTAATCAACGCTAGCGAATCAAAAGTCGTGACCCCGGACAAATTCGATTGCTTCTTTGACGAGAACGGAACATTGCTTAATGTATCAACAAATGAATTGACATTTGAAGGTGACTTTTCAAATATCACAGCATCCACAATAACCATTAACAAAGAAATTATATTTACAGGAAACAATGCAACATTCAAAGACGTTTCATTTATCGTGAAATCAGACTGGGTTTTCATAATTAATTTCACAATAATCTCAGAAAATGCCACAGGATGTGCAATCAATGCCAGTTCCCATTCAAACATAGGATTAATGAATAACACAATCATTTACAAGGCAATGTTTGACAGTGATGCCTATGTTCTTTATGCCAACAACATTTCAAGCTTGGTATTCTTCAAAAACAGAGTAACATATACCGGAAATACCAACGGTGTCGGCAAAAATTTTGCAATATATCTAACCAATGCCACAACTTCCGTAATAGCTGAAAATATATTTAACATATCTCTGGTTTCTGCTGAAGTGCCTTGGGCTGAAGTGCCTCCAGGTAGTGGAAATTGGGTAAGCTATCCTATTAGTGAAGGCATTGTTGTTGAAAATTCTGATAATGTTACTTTTGATAGCAATACTGTATCTGTTAATTTCACTGATGTCGTTACTGCAAGCGGTTATGATACTATTTACTCTGTAGATTTCAAAAATTCCAATAATGCTGTAATTTCCAATAACACAATTGTATCTGAAGGAAATAGTTATATCTATGGATTATCAATAAGCGATTGTGATAATTTCAATATTGAAGCAAATGACATTGATACAACATCCAATTATTACTCTAACGGTATCAGTATCGAAGGCCATTCTACTGGTGTTGTAAAAGATAACGAAATATCAGTAAAATCAAAAAATTCTGCTTATGGAATTTACTCAAATAGACTGGATGGAAATGCTTCAGCAACTTATACTGATAATGTCATTGTTGGTAACGCATATAATGTGTTCGGATTCGAACTAGATAATGTTGAGAGCAATGTAACCGGAAATCTTGTTAATCTTAGAGGTAATTATACTACCGGAATCGCATACGCAGGATCCAATTTAATAGCTGAAAACAACACAATTTTTGCAGATGCATCCAATGTAGGAAATGAATATGTCTATGACTTATTTGGCAGTGATACCACAGGAATTAAAGTCATAGGAGACAATTCCATAATAAAAGACAATACCATCAATTCAACCGACAAATCATTCTATATTACCGGAGACTATAATGAATTATTTAGAAACAATGCAGCAGGAAGCGTAAATGTCAGCGGAGATTACAATACAATCACTGAAAACATAATCAACACTACAGAGATTTATGCAGTTAATCTGGGCAGTTCAAAGCAAAACACTGTAAGGGAAAACCATTTATATGCAAGGGAATTGTTTGGAAATGATGCAGTCAATTTCACAGATGCAAGTAATACTGTTATTTCAAATCATCCAGGGTCAACCTTTTTAACTGTAAATGCAACAGACATCAGCTATGGAGATTCCCTCTACATCATCGTATCAGTAACGGAAAATGCAACAGGAACAATTACAATTACAAACACCCAAGCAAATTCAACAGAATATAAATCAGATATTTTCGACGGCATAGCAGTATTCAACATGACAGGCTTTGATGTTGGAAACTATACATTTAATGTGACCTATTCAGGAGATGATAATTACGGTCCTTGCCAAAGCAACTTTACAGTTGCAGTTAATAAAAAATTAGTGGATATGACAATAACTGCTGGAGACATAACCTATGGTGAAGCCGCAACAATAACTGTAACAACCCCAACAGATGCAACTGGAACAGTTACAATATGCATCGGCGATAAAAACTACGCTGCAGAAATCATTAACGGAGAGGCCACATTCAACATTACAGGATTGGGTGCCGGGGATTATGAGGCCATAGCCAATTATACTGGAGATGCAAATTACATGGCTTGCCAAAACACTACACAATTTAGAGTAAGTAAAGCACCTACCGAAATCAGTGTTGCCAGCGATGTTGTCAACCTCAAGGTTCTTGAGGAATTTGCTCCAGAAGCCACTTTGATTCCAGATGTAGGCTACCTAACATACATATCAAATGATACAAGCATTGCCATCGTTTTAAATGGTACAATCAAAGCCACTGGCGCAGGCTCAACCATAATTACTGTCAATTTTGAAGGCAATGATAATTATGAAGCCTCAAATAAAACTATTAATGTTACCGTTACTTTAAATGATGCCAGCATCAGCGTGAATAACTCCACATTGGATTTAAAAGTTGGTGATAGTTTTAGCATTGCTGCTACTACCATTCCTGATGATTTGAATGTAACTTATATTCCTGATGACTCAGGAGTTGTAAGCGTTAGTGAAAACGGTGTTGTTACTGCTTTAAAAGAAGGTAATGGCATCATTACTGTTAGAGTTGGTGGCGACGGAATTTACTCTCAAAATTCAACTACCGTTAACGTTAGTGTAGGCAAAAAAGACGTCATCCTGACAATATCTACCGAAGACACCACATACAGTGAGAACGCAACAATCACAGCAACAATGTCAATCGACGGTACAGTAACAGTCAATATAAACAACGAAAACATTGCCCTTGAAATAACAAACGGAACAGGACAAATAACAATACCAAACTTAAACGCAGGAGAATACAACATAAAAGCCACATTTGAAGGAAACGACCACTACAAAGCAGCAAACGCAACAACAACCCTCACAGTTGCAAAATCAGAATCACATCTAACAATCCAACCAATCCCTGAAACAGCATATGGCGAAGACATAAATATTATTATAAATGTCCAAAATGATGCAACAGGAACAATAACACTCACAGTCAACGGCGAAAATTACATCAAAAACATCGAAAACGGACAGGCCACATTCAACATAACCGGACTCAATGCAGGAAATTATGAAGCAATAGCCAATTACACTGGAGATACCAATTACCTTGCATCCCAAAATTCCACACAGTTCACTGTCAAATCCAGCATGAAAACATTTGAAGACATAGCCAACATTATCAGCAATGCACATGCAGGAGACGAAATCAATCTGGAGGGAACATACTACGGAACAGGTTCAACAATAACCGTCAACAAAGAATTAAGCATTAAAGGTAACGGAGAAACCATTCTTGATGCCAAAAACCTGTCCGGAATCCTAAGCGTTTCTGCCGATAACGTCAGAATCAACAACATCCGATTCATCAACGGAAAAATCAACGCCAACGGTGGAGCAATCAACTGGATTGGTAAAAATGGTATGATATCCAATTGTACATTTATTAACTGTTCTGCTGAAAATGGAGGATCTGTTTACTGGAATGGTGAAAACGGAATGATAAACACATCAACATTCGACAAATCAACTGCAACACAGAACGGTGGAGCAATATACTGGAACGCAAATAGCGGAGAAATAACAGACTCCATATTCACCAATTCACATGCGCAAAACGGAGGCGCTGTATATGTTCCGGAAAACAGGACCGTTGAAATCAAATCATCAATATTTGACAGTAACATTGCAGAAGAGGAAAGCGGAGCAGTTTACGGAGGAACAGTTGATGATGACTGCATATTCAAAAACAACACATACACACCACTAAACACAACAACAATCATTTCAATAAATGAAACTGCAGTATATACCGGAAACGACATCTCAATCACAACCCTCATTTTAAGCCAAAAAGGAGGACTGGTGAACACCGGTACAGTTGAAATATACATAAATTCCAAATTAATAGCAACAATACCTGCAAACACTGCATACATCTATAAAACAGACGATTTAGGCACCTACAGAGTACTTGCAAAATTCATTGACGACTCCAGCTACAAAGACAGCTCAAGCACCGCTGAATTTACTGTAATACCTGTTGACATTCCAGAAGAAATAGAAACAAGCACAGCTGGAATATTTACACTAGAATTCCCAGATGATGCAGAAGGAACACTAACAGTCTTCATCGACGGAACCAAATACAAAGTATATGACATCATCGGAGGAATACTCAAAATCGATTTATCCGACAAGAAAGGAAAATACAACATAACATTCGAATATTCCGGAGACAAAAACTACCCTGCATTTAAAAAGGACGCAAACATAACAGTAGAAACCAACCCATCAATAACCGCCTCTAACGCCAAAGTCCTATACTCAGCAGGAACAACATACAAAATAACAGTATACAAAAACAAAGGAATAACAGCAAACAATGTCAGTGTAGCAATAAAGCAAAACAACAAAGCATTCAAGACAATCAAAACAAATTCCAAAGGAATCGCAAGCTTCAAAATAACACAAACACCAGGAACATACAAGCTAAAAATAACATCCCTTGGAAAAACAGTAACAAAAACACTAACAGTAAAACACATAGTAACACTAAAAACAGCAACAGTCAAAAAATCAGCCAAAAAACTAATACTACAGGCAACACTCGCCAAAGTAAACAAAAAATACCTAAAAAAGAAAACCGTAACCTTCAAATTCAACGGTAAAAAATACAAAGCCAAAACCAATGCAAAAGGTGTCGCAAAAGTAACCATCAAAAAATCCATACTCAAAAAACTAAAAGTAGGCAAAAAAATAACCTACCAGGCAACATATGCAAAAGATACAATCAAAAAGACAGTTAAAATTAAAAAATAAGGGATTACACCCCTTATTTAAATTTCTTTTTTTTTGACAATACTTCTTTATATATACAATTTAACAAATATTTAATCATGTTTGGGAAAAAAATCATATGCTTTTCTTTGATGATTCTGATAATCATGATTGGTGCTGTTTCAGCTTCAGAAAACATCACTATTGAAAATGATTTGCAGGCACATGAAACCACAAATACCTTTGATGACGTGCAGAACACAATAGAAAAAGCAAAATTCAATTCAACAGTCATTTTAAATGGAACTTATAAAGGATCAGGGCATGAAATTGAAATTGATAAGGACATTACCATAGACGGATTGGGAAAAACAACACTAAACGCCAATCACAATTCAAGAATATTCAACATTAATTCCAGCAACGTCATTTTAAAAAATCTTAATATTACCAATGGATTTTCCTCTGTCTACGGCGGTGCAATCACATCCAGTGGAAAATTAACCATTATAAACTGTAATTTTATCAACAATAATGTATATGATACTTTTAATTACCTAAGCTGGAGGGAACCTGGTTACGGGGAGGGAGGTGCAATTTATACAGAAAATGATTTGACAGTGATAAATTCCACTTTCATAGATAATTATGCAAAATATTTAGGCAGTTACCACGATATGGATGTGGACGTTGATATGGGAGACTATGGAAATGGTGGAGCAATAAGCTGTCTTGGCAATTTATACCTGGAAAACTCCAATTTCACAAAAAATTCACTCCATTCAATTATGGCACACTACAATGCCAGTATCCTAAATTGCATTTTCAAATCCAGCAGTATTTATTGCAGTGCAACCGCCGATTTACACATCCGAAATTGTGATTTTAAGGATGCAAAAATTAATAGTGGAAACTTAACTGTAAATAATTCTAATTTTATAGGAATTAAACATGGTGATGCTTTGATTTATAGCGAGCATGCTAAAATCATCAACTCCACTTTCATAAACAACACTGCCTCAAATACTGCCATTTTAGTTCTTGAGGACTATGAACTAAAAGACTGTGTATTCATCAACAACAGGGATGCGACAATTCTTTCAGGAGATAGCTTGTTAAATGATTCATTAATGCCAACTTATCTAAAAGCGAAAAGCATGAATCACCTTAGAAAAACATATTATAAAAGCGGAAAATCACTTAAAATAGATTCAATTTATGAAGAAGTCAAGATTTATATTAACGGTAAAAAACATGAGTTATACGAATTTTATGATTATAATTCAAAATTTTATGATTATAATTCAAATTACTTTATTTTTCCAGTTTCAACCTGGAAGGTCGGAACATATACAATTTTTATGAAATCTGAAGTAAAATATGTTAAAGATGCAACATTTAAAATTACTGTCTTGAAAGCCCCAACAACTGTCAAAGCACCAAAAGTAATCGCTAAATACAAAAAATCCAAATATTTCAAAGTAACAGTAAAGCACAAAACCACGAAAAAAGCTGTGAAAAACACCTACATCAAACTCAAAATCGGCAAGAAAACATACAAGGTAAAGACTAACTCAAAGGGAATAGCAAAATTCAACACCAAAAAGCTTAAAGTAGGAACCCACAAAGTCACAATAACCTCTGGTAACGCCAACTACAAAATTTCAGCAAAAAGCCAAATTAAAGTCAAAAAATAAGGATCTCACCAATCCTTATCTTTTTATTTATACATGCAATATTTATAAAGCCCCACTTTTATGACAAAAAAAATCATGCAGAACACAAAATCAGTTATATACCTTAAAAAACAAAGTATTACTCATGAATTTAAACTCAAAATTTAATTATAGGGATTTTATAATATTCATAGTACCCGTTCTAATATTCTCATTATATCTTTACATATATAATCCGGGCATTTTGACTGCTGCTTCATTCAGCCAGCTTCACCAAATTGCTACAGGCGAATTTACCGGCGCATATCCGATATTGCACACAATCATTGAGATGATATGTCTTAAAATCTATGCGTCCCCTGCATCAATCGGCGCTTTCCAGATACTGGTATTCAGCCTTATTTGGATGATTATATGCAACTATCATCGTGATGATACAAAAAGCGACAGCAATGGATTCGTATTGCAGTTCATCATAACAATGATTGTATGTCTGATTCCAATAAATGCAATTTATTCAATTACATTGTCAAGCAATATCCTATTCAGCTATGCAGTGCTGTTTTTATGTTTCCTCATTAAGGTAATAATCGACAGAAACGGTCAAATCAGCACTAAACTGGGCATAATGATTGCTGTAACACTTGCATTCATAAGCGGACTGAACACCTTTGGAATTTACGTATCAGTGCTTTCATTGATAATAATCATGGCATATCTCTTTATAAAGAAAACTCCTCAGGATGCATTGATAAAGCTTGGTCTTATAAGCGTTGTTTGCATAGTCCTGATTACATCATTAGGTATGATATATCAAACCGATGCCAACAACAATTTCCCTGCAAATGATGCATTTGAAGATGGAGTAAATCTTGAAAATGCTAAAAGTCAGTTTTTCAAGGGAATCAATGACGTTCCAAAGGAAGGCTTTGAAAATGCAACTCAGGTAAATGTCAAAACAGACAAGTTCAAGTCACTGAATTCAATCGTTGACATGACCCGTGAAAACATCATCCTTGACGGGCTTTTAAACAGTCCTATAGTCTATGTGATTCTGTCAATAATTCTTCTTGGATTCATTTACTACACAACAGATTCCCATGAAATATTTTTAATTTTCATTCCGAATCTGTTGAACATGGTAATATGTCTTGTGAGTGGTCAAAACAATCTTTATTCAAATCTGCTGGTCTGCTATTTGATAATAATAATTCTGGCAAATATGTGGCCAAACCTTAAATCTCAAGGGACTGAAACCCCTGCGCCTGCCAGAACCGAACAGCCAGCCCGAATCATGAGCCAACCAAAGGAGTATGTTCCTCCAAAAGCTGAAATGAACCAACCTCAAGAGGAATATCAGACTGTTGATTATCAACTTGAAGAATTGACCTTGGATGAAGGCACAAATCAAAGAATCGAATATGAAGATGGCGGATCTGATTTGGTGGATGAAATTCTAAATGAAATTAAAAACGAAAAGAAATGATGATTGATTTATATAATATGAAAAATAATAATTTAATTACAAAAAGGATTAAGTTGAAATTTCTTTTTAAAGGTGATTAAATGGATAAAAAGGAATTGATAATAATCGGAATAGTAATCGTTATCTTTATAGTGGTTGCAGGTGTCATGCTTTCCCCTTCAACCGGGGCGAAGGACACCGAATTGAAAATGCTTAATAACGGAACCCTTGGAGAAAACGGTACAATATACATCAAGTTAACCGATGCACAAAAGCAATCATTGGCTGATAAGCCAGTTACAGTAAAAATTACTGATAAAAGCGGAAAAGAAGTTTTATCAAAAACTGTCAAAACACACGTTACCGGCGTTGCAATCGTTAAACTTGCCAAGATGAGTCCCGGAGAATATGAGGTTAAGGTAAGCTATGACGGAGACAACAACTATACGGCAAGCAGTCTCAAAGAAAAAATCAATGTCAAGTCAGGTTATGTTGAAGAGGATATTAACATGACTGCAATGATTGGAAGCGATACCGATACAACAGACACACAAACAGCATCCCCTGATACATCTACTGATTCATACAATTCATATACACATGACTACAGTGACACATCACAGGACAGCTCCGACACAGGCAGTGATGATGATAGTGGCACTGCAGTAATTGATGAAAACGGTAACGAAGCGGAAACTGTAATTGATGAAAACGGCCACGAAGTACCCGAAACATGATAAGGAATTTAACTTCCTTATTTTTTTATTTTTTTACAGATAGATAACACCACAACTTTAAATGAAATTTATAGATTAAACTTATTAAATCAAATCTGCATCCAAGAAAAATAAAACCAACACCTGAAAATATTAAAAATATAAACCATCTAATTAAAATAATGAATTCAAAAATGAGTGCCCGAGAAGCCTGATTAAATATTTTCATTTAAGTGATTTATACCCCCTAAAAAACAGAAATTATAATACCTAAAAAGGGAGGTATTTCATGGCAATTTCAAAATCCACAAAAGACAATTGGGAAAGTGAAATCAACAAAAAAGGTGGCGTCAGTATTGAAAAGCAATTGGCTGTGCCTTACACAGAAGAGGATTCATACGCTGCATTAATAAAAACTGTTGATAAAATAAACTACGGCAAAATTTTCGATGAAGACAAGGAATCCAAAGCCATGCTATTCGGCATTCAGCAAAGTGTCATGGCACGTGCACTGAATTTCAAAGGATATGCATATGTAGAAGCTATCGGAAGCGACGCTTCAATGTTATATCTGAAAGTTAAAAAAGCCAATGCCGATGCAATCATTGAAGAGCTGTTCAACCTGTTTACAGACATTCTTGAAAAGGACTACACCAAGACAACCACAACAGAATCATTAATCGCCAGAACAAATGTGAAAGGCCAAGATGTTGAAACCGCAGTATACGGATCAGATGAATACAACAAAATCAGATATAAAAACAAGAACAGAGGCAGCACCTGGTCAGGTGTTATAACACTCATTGTTGGATTAGTAATGTTTTTAGGAGCTGCAAGTGGAAATTATGTGCTTAGAGGAACAAACAGCAGTGAAGCATTGCTTGTCGTGTCACTGCTTGTGATGGCATATGGAGGATACAAGATATATTCAGCCACAAAGTCCAATGATGCACCCAACACCAAAAATCCGCAGCCGGTAAAACAAAATACAAAAACGCTCAGCGAAAAAACATCAAAGCCAGAAACTGAAAAAAGGAAAGTACAGAGCAAAACAACCCCTAAAAAAACATCAAAGCCAGAACCTGAAAGAAAAGTACATAGCAAAACAACCCCTAAAAAAACATCAAAGCCAGAACCTGAAAGAAAAGTGCAAAGCAAAACAAGCCCTACAAAAACATCAAACAACAACAAGACAATAGCAATAGTTGCAATTGCAGTTATAGCTCTGATAGCCATTATCGGCTTTGGATTGATTAACTCAGGCTCAGACAACACATATTCCGACAGCAGTTATAACAGCGGCCAATCAGGATTTGGAAGTTCAGCCGACCTATCCAACACAAAGATAATAATAACGGACGCCCATGACAACGCAGGATGGTGCTTTGTCTGGGGTTATGTAGACCCAGTACCAGCAGATTCTGATTATTCAATGCTTAGAACATATTACTATGATGCAAAAGGAAACATCATAACATATCATGACAGTCAAATCAACCAATCAAGTCAGGTCGGCGATTCATACATTCTCGATGACTGTGATATGAACCACAAAAAAGTAGCCGAAGTTTCAGTAACACTGTACGACAGTGCACACAATAACGTGACAACTGCAACATCCAAGGTAAAATAGGAATTATTGGAGCAATCACGCTCCACTTTTTTTAATTTTTAAATTAAATGTTGACATTTGCAACAATCAACTCTTTCAAAAAAAATTCGAAGCTACGGCAGTGCAACTTCGAATCGGATTTTTCACGACTTGTTAATCAGTCATTTAAAATATTGATTTTAATAGCATATAAATGAATTGGTTTGAAACAAAAAATTACACAAAACTTATCCAAATAACCAATATCAAAATTTCTGAGAAAAAATTAGAAAATAGAATGATTTAAAATTATAATTCTTACTGAATCATAATTTAAATCCGGTCCCAATGAATTGGGCAACGTCACGACCAGTATCGTCACTTATATCAACATTGACAATGGAAGATGTCCTGCCGTCCTTTCTGCATGTTGCATGAGCTATAAGCTTTTCTCCTTTTGGAGCAGAAAGATAATGAATGTCAACCTGCTGTGCAACAGTAAGCTGGTGTATCTGATTTGAGAGAACAGCAAAAGCAAAATCAGCCAATGTAAATATTACTCCCCCCATCACACCGCCGTAAGCGTTTCTATGATTGTCAGTTAATTTCAAAGAGCATATTGCATGATCTTCACTCAACTCATCCAATGTAACGCCAGTATCAACTGCAAACTTGTCCTTGTAGAAGAACTCCCTTGCACTTTCAATATCATCAAAATTTGCCATTTTTTCACCTAAACTTATTATAGTTCACAAAATACTTAAAATTTTTGAACAGGAAATTATCTAGTCAAATATGAAATTGCCCAAACGGCGATAATTGACAAAAGACAGGATATGATGATTGCCGGAGGATAAAAGAAATATCCGATTACCATACCTATTCCAACAAAGACAATTGTTGTTACGAATACCAGATTATTTTTCAATGCAAGCATCAGGGCAACGTTTCCCTTATCCGCATTCTTCAAGGCTTTTGATGTGACAATGGATATAATTGCAACGACGATAAAATCAATCCCATAGCATGCCTGAGGCACAAACGAATAAAAGTTATGTGAAACGAATACTGAAAGGTATGGAATCAGTGACAATACAAACATTGACGCTCCAATTGACCATATAACAGCAGTGTCAATTTTATTTACGATGGAAAATAGATTGTTGTTGTAGTTCCAGTAATTGAAACATACGATAAAGCTGATTATATAAGCCAAAAATTCGATTTTCAAATCGAACAAATCCTGCCAGGTACCGCCTGAAGCCATTGTTATTTCCAAAACAAGAACTGTCAATATGATAGCTATAATTGCATCAAACAAAGCTTCAAATCTTCCACTGCTTTCAATTTCAGATTTGGTGGAAATTGCTATGAAAAACCAATAGATGGTGGCTATGATACATGAAATAAATATTCCAGGAGTATAGACTGTGTATGTGACCAAAAATCCGATTAGAATAACTATTACGGGAACATATCGCCAAAAGTTCTTAAGGTTTATTTTCTTAAGTTTAGCATTATATGGATTTGCACGGATTATAAGAAAAGTGGACAGGTTATAGCATGCATTTGTGGCCAAAAACAAAATTCCAAACATCGTTTGAGCAGGAACAGACTGAGGATTCAGGGAAACCCATGATGCAAAATATGGAAGAATTGAAATGATAAATATCAGGACACCATAAACCACTACAATCAGGTTGTTTATCTCATCAACCATTTGGAAAAGGTTGTGGTCATTATACCAAGTGTTGAATATGATTAAAAAACAGATTCCATAAATAAGATAGCTTGCATTTAAAGATATGACCCCCTCCCATGTTGGAGCGGGAGGTTGAGCCAGCTTCAATACCAGAACAGTGATAATAATTGCAAGAATTGCATCCATGAATGTTTCGAATCTATCAGTTTGCATGATAAGATATTGGACTTTATGATAGATAAAATATACACAATCAAGGATTTGGGTACTTCGCCCGGAGGCGAAGCATTATCCTCTTTTTGTGTTGAATTCATCCTTTGAACGTATGCCGACAAGTGAAGCGAATACTGCCAGAATACATGCGACTGTACAAATAAGACAGATTGTCTGAGATGCCTGAACAATCATTGCAGCATATTCCGGTGCCAGCTGCAGAGATCCCATTACCCAAGCAAATACCAATGTCAAAAGACCAAGACTCATGGTCTGACCTATTGTCCTCATTGTTGCCTGTGAAGCGGAAGCTGTTGGAGCATACTTCGGAGGAACTGAACTCATTATTGCATTCATGTTTGGGCTTGAGAAAAGTCCCATGCCTATACCCTGCAAAATCATGGCCAATATGACTATATAAAGTGGAGTGTCTCCGTTTAAAAATGACAATATTGCCAGTGCAATGGCAGCAATTCCGATTCCAACTGCCGCAAGCTTTTGCGGATGTATCCTGTCAGACAGCTTTCCGGCATTCGGAGCCATGATTGCCATTATGACAGGAGTGATTATCAATATCAAACCGGACATCTGAGCATTCCAACCGCGCACATACTGGAAATGATAATTCAAGATTGTTGTAACCACCATAATTGCAAGATAGCTGCATAGAGCAGCCACATTGGATGATGTGAACTTTCTGTTTTTAAATAAATTCATGTTGAACACAGGAGAGTCCTGTCTAAGCTCATATGCTCCGAATATGCACAGCATGACAATCCCAACCATTGTCAGAATTACTCCCTGAGTATTAACCAGTGAAGTGAAGCCGTATATGAATGTCAGTATGCCTATTGCCCAAAGGATTGAGCCTAACTTATCGATTGGTTGACCTTCATAGGTTTTCCACTCCTGCGGGATTTTTACCATCATTAGAATTATACATAATACCAAAAATGGAATTACAAAGTAAAACATTGATCTCCAGCCGAGATTTTGAACCAGAAATCCGCAGATTACTGGTGAAAGGGATGTTGCAAGGTATACTCCAGTTACGGTAAAGCCCAATGCCTTTCCCCTGTTTTGGGGTTTGACGGCCTGCACAACCATTGCCATTGCAGATACATTTAAAAATGCCACACCTGCTCCCTGAACTATTCTGAATATCATAAATGATTCTGTTGAAAATGACAAGACCGCACCAATTGATCCTATCAAATACACGATGATTCCGGCAAGAAGAGATTTTTTAACACCAAATTTTCCTGAAATCTGACCTGCAGGAACTGTGAAAACCGCCACGACCAGGAAAAATATTGTCGGAATCCAATTTTGGATAACATTATTCATTACAAATTCCTGTGCAATTGCCGGAACACCGATTATTATTCCGTTTGAGAGAAAAACTGCAAAAAAAGATGTAATGAATGATACAAATATTACAATTGTTTCAAAATCTATTTTCATAAATAACTACTCTCCAACAAGTTTCATTGAATTGATTGATATTTCCTTGATTCTTTGCTTTAACTCATCATCATCCGGAGTTATTCCAACTTCAATCTCCCACTCTTTAGAGATCTTTCGAATTTTCGGAACTATATCATTGGCTTTAGAAGTTGTCTTCAGCATGTACTTTCGGCGATTGTTTGGATTGACACTTCTTTCAACATATCCCATATCCTCAAGTTTTTTAACGATTTTAGCAATATTTCCTTTGCTTTGACCGGAAAAGTTTACCAAATCATCCTGAGAGGAATTGGGATTTTCATAAATCATCATTATGTATTTTATCTCATGACCCAAGTCCAAATCATTCAATCGTGAATTCAAGTACTTCAGCTGACTTTTAGACAGATTATGAATCCATGCTATGAATGGAGCATTTTCAAAAATTTCTTCGTCCATAAAAATAGTTTAATATAATACAATATAAATGTTTCCAATGAAACTGTTTAATATGAAACAAAATTCTCATCAAAATGACCTTTGACGAGAGCATAGAATTGCCCAGCCTCAAAATCAAAATCAGTGTTGAATGAATTATATGCCAAATCGCAATCCTTTTTCAAATCATATTTAAAATCAGGTTTTGTGGAGAATAATTTATCAAAGCAAGATGCAGAACTTTCAGGAAATGGAACATCATCAAAGGAAACCTTGTCGATTGACATTTTCATGGCACAGGAAAGGACAGTAAGCTGAAGGGCGGATGCATAAGCGTCATAATACTGGCCATAATCAAGATTAACGTCAAAATAGATTACAAAATTAAGCATCACATGGGAAACCCAAATCAAAGAATTGGGTTCATATTTTTCCAGCTGCAAATCGGCGAACTTGAAAATCAAATCCGGAAAATCCATATTTGAATTCTCATCACAGTATTTTACAAACTCCTTGAATGAGTAATTGGTCAGGTAATTGATGTAGGCCTCCTTAATCTTTTCGTCACAGGAATACTTTGAAATTTTCTTTAAATCCTTTGGTCTTAAGACTTTTCTTTTGATTAACATCCACTCACCGCAATTGACTGTCTGATTTATTAGCTTAATTCACAACTTATTTTTCAAATCAACAACCTTATCCAAAGAAACACCAGAAATCCTAGAAATCTCCTCAACAGACAAATCAGAATTAACTAACATATTCCTAACAACAACATCCAGAATATCCTTCAGAATGACCTTCAGAATGACCTTCTGAATGACCCTCCTCAAAACTCTTCTTGCAAGCTTCCGCAACACAGTCAACTTTACCTCCAAAATCATCCAAAAAATAGACTCGCAATACCAACTTCACAACCTACCTTTCAAATCAACAACCTTATCCAAAGAAACACCAGAAATCCTAGAAATCTCCTCAACAGACAAATCAGAATTAACTAACATATTCCTAACAACAACATCCTTCACATTCAGAATATCCTTCAGAATGACCTTCAGAATGGCCTTCAGAATGACCTTCTAAATATCCTTCAGAATGGCCTTCTGAATGACCCTCCTCAAAACTCTTCTTGCAAGCTTCCGCAACACAGTCAACTTTACCCATCAAATCACCTTGAATATCTTTTCTAATCGGATCCAATTCATCAAAATACATACTGCTAAGCATCAAAACAATCCCATATACAGATGTTTTGATTTCATCAGACGGATAGTGGATTTTTGACATTATCTCTTTTGTTTCGTAGAATTGGTCAATGACATTTTCCTTATCCTTTTCCAATATAGGTGTCAAAGCCAATTCAATCAATTCCCTATTGGTGAACGTATCTTTGTTATCCATTTTTGTTTTAATATCATTAATAATTTTTTCCTTGTCCAATTCCCTGAGTGAAATGATTGGAAACTTGAACGAATCCCAATCATTAATGTTATATTCAGCCATTTTTGATTTTTCTTTTGTGGAAACAACAAAAAAGAGTATACTATCATTTTTATCATTGTTTTTGTAATCATAGGCCGCAATATACAATTTGAATAGCTTTTTCTTTTTCAACCCCACATGAGAACTTTCAAATTCCATCATGAATATGATATTTTTAATTCGGATGATGTAATCTGGCCGCACAAGAGAAGGCTCGATTACCACAACCTCAGTAGACAAAACCTCAACGTCCAAAGGGTCAATGTCAAAATCCAAGTGAAAATCAAGAATGTCAAAAAGTTCTTTTAAATGATCTTTGGATATGAATTTAAATGAAGCATCCTTATTTTGAACCATGACAATCACCAAATAATTATTTATAAAAAATAATATTTAAAATTTTCTTAAATTAAAAATAAAAGCAATATAACACTTTAAAGTAAATTTTACAAAGTAAAATCAATAAAGTAATTAAAAACTAATTAAAATCCAAACATCAACTATGAAAACCAAAAAAAAATAGAAGTTAAATTATCTTTTAACAGCAACGATGTTTTTAACAATGCAACCATTATAACATGTTTTGATTGCATATTTTCCAACTTTAATATTTTTTGGAATTTTGAATGCTGCAATTCCTTTTGAATTTGTTTTAATAGTATAATTTTTCCCATTAAATGTTATTTTAATATTTTTTTTGAAAACGGATTTGCCGTTATGCTTAATGAGTTTGACTGTGAATTTTGAGGATTTCTTATATTTTTTTGCAACATTCTTTGTTTTGAATAATGGCTTGACAACAATACTATTTTTTGAACTAATATTTCCTGCATGTGTTTTTACAACATAATTTCCAGGCTGGCAGTTGAATTTGAAACTTGCATAACCACCATCATCCGTTTTAACATGAATCTTTTTGCCATTGAAAATGAATGTGACATCCACACCATTGCCGACAGAGTCTCCAATAGGATTGAGAATCCTAACTTCATATAAATTTCTATGGGAATAAAAAACATTTATATCATTGCTTTTTATTGCATCAGGCTTCACTCGTGTCTTTTCAATGAAATTCATCAAATCTTTAAATTCCTTGGAATAAGGGCGATGGCATGAATCATCAGGAAGGGTATAATTTTTAGGTATTGATGGAGAATTTGACAATGAATGGTATTTTTCCATGAAAGCCCAAGGGTCCTTGGCATATTCCTTCCATAATGGATTCATATCGTAAGGATTGGACATTTGGGAAATATTCTGACTGGAATTGTTTTTTCTCAAATCAGCACCATTTTCCTTAAAGCCATATTCAGTAAAATTTTCGGCAGTTCTATTATTATCTGACGGGATGTAAACCAGATTTCCATCGTCATCAACTACCCATCTGCCAATGTCATCCAAACTCCAATAGTTGGAATTATCATCAACACCACAAGAATTATTTTCGACATCACAAACGAAAGAATCATCCTGATTTTGATAAACTAACTCTGTTGAATTATCCTGAGCTTGAACAGAAGAAGCGCTTAAAATTAAAAATAATGAAAATAATAAAATAATACCTATATTCTTAAGATTCATGATATCATATATATTTTACAAAATTAAAATATATAAAGTTTACATTCAAAAAAAGCATTATTGTACAATTATGATTTTAACAACATCAAAAAATTGAACTACCTCGACTTTGGTGAAGTCGAGGATTCTTACTTCACGGGCTGATACTCTCCCACGAGAGTAGGATTACCGTGCTATCCCCCCTGTTCCA
>NZ_OMWD01000024.1 GCF_900314695.1 uncultured Methanobrevibacter sp.
CACGCAACTGGAAATGTCAAAAATGCGAAAAAATACTTGATAGGGATATAAACGCAGCAATTAATATTCTAAACCGCTGGTTCAACGGGGATTAGCCTGCTAAAATACTTAAATTAACCATTATTAAGTGAAAATAATTCAGGAATCCTCATCCTCTATAGGATGGGGTGGTTCAAGTTATTGCCTATATTTAAACGGTGATTAACTATTCAATATTGTTAAATTCCCTTTGTGCATTCTCATAGAAGTATCCGAGCTCTCGACCATTTACGAATATGTGACTTACTGTAATTGAAACGCTCATTTCAAAGTTTTCATTTACTTTCCCCCATGTGATTAGGGGCTGGATAGCTTTTCCTTCAACAGTACAATTTGTTATCATGTCAAAATCAACCCATGGAATGCATGAAAAATTGGCAATGTTTGTCAAATCCCTTTTCTCCATTTCAATGAAAAAGCTTTCACTTTTGCCGCTTAAAATATCCGTTGATAAGTCTTTAACATAATCATGCCATTGGATAATGTTTTCAAATTCCTGTGGAGTTTTTACTTTCATTTCACAGTAAATTCCTTCATCTTCATTCATTATTGGGGTTACACCATCCAAATAATTAAATTCAACTGCTTTATTGTCAATTATTCTTCTTTTAAGTTCATCAACAGAGTTTACTGCATTCATCAGACATCCAAGGCTCATTATGAAAAATGATTTGCCATTTTCATGACACCAGTTCCACAGCTTTTCAACATTAACTCTTGCAGACATTGAATATCTGGCTGATTGAAAATTAATAAAAGGATTTTCATCTAAATTAAATTCAATTTCCCTCATTTAAAAAACCTTAATCTTTTTATATCATTTTTTAATATATATTATATTGTATAAATCTTTAATGGGTTTGTTATAATGAAAGTAGTAATCGTAGGTGGTGGAGCTGGAGGAATCTCAACAGCTTCAAATATTCGCAAATTGGATCAAAATATAGAAATTACAGTTCTCACAAGAGACAATAAGGTAGCATATTCACCATGCGCCATTCCTTATGTATTGTCAGGTACAATCGAATCATTTGATGATATTGTAATGAGAACTCCTGAAGATTATAAGGAAAAGAACATAGACGTAATTACAGAAGTGGAAGTAACTGAAGTTGACAGTGACAAAAAAACTGTTACTTATGAAAAAGATGGCAAAAAAACTGTCATTGATTATGACAAATTGGTTTTAGCTACTGGCGGTAATCCGTTCGTCCCTCCAATGCAAGGGGTGGAACTTGATGGAGTATTCAGAATCAGAAATATTGACGATGGTATTAAAGTGCAGGAAGCAATGAAGGATGCCAAAAGTGCTATTGTAACTGGTGCAGGTTTGATAGGTATTGAAATTGCATTTGCCCTTAAAAAACAAGGCTTGAATGTTATTTTAAGTGAAATGTTGCCTCAAATTGTACCAAGATCCCTTGATAAGGACATGTCTGACATTTTAGTAAAGTATCTTGAAATGGAAGGTATCAATGTGGTTTTAGGAAAACCGATTACCAAATTGATAGGTGACGGAAAAGTTGAAAAGGCATGCTTTGGTGATGAGGATCTTTATGATGCAGACATGGTTATTATGGCTACAGGTGTTCGTGCGGAACTTGACTTGGCGCGCATGGCAGGCTGTGAAATCGGAAGATGGGCTGTCTTGGTAAATGACAGGATGGAAACTTCTGTTGAAGATGTATATGCTGTAGGGGATTGTGTTGAATCCAAAGACTTGATTTTAGGTTCAAATACCATTTCTCAATTGGGTACAACTGCAGTCCGCGAATCTAAAACATTGGCCCGTACCATTTGTGGCAAAAAGTCCAAATTCAATCCAGTTTTAAATTCAATGGTTTCAAAAGTGGGAAAATTGGAATTTGGTGCTGTAGGATACACTACAAGTTTTGCTCAACAAAACAGAATCAGACCTGTTGTACAAAAGGTACAAGCACTTACAAGAGCTCGCTATTATCCTAATGCCAAACCTATGGATATCAAAGTTATATGTGATGGAAACGGAACTATTATTGGTTGTCAAATCATTGCTGAAGAGAGAGTTGCTGAAAGAATCGATACAATGACTTTGGCAATTACTGAAGGTTTGACATGCTTTGATTTAAGTAATATGGAATTTGCTTATGCGCCACCTGTATCAATGGTTACAGACCCATTAATCCTTGCCGTTGAAGAGGTAAGTAAAAAATTTAATTAATTAAAATATTTTGGAGATGATATTAATGCCTGAACATGGTCACGGTCATCATGGTCACGGAGGCCAAATGACTCCTGAACAACAAAGACAAATGATTGAACAAGAATTGAGAATAGCAAAAAATCTTGGTCAGATTAAACATAAAATAGTTGTAATGAGTGGAAAAGGAGGAGTTGGAAAATCTACTGTTGCAGCTAACATAGCTGAGACTTTACAAAGCCTAGGCTTTAAAACCGGTATTTTGGATGCAGATATTCACGGACCAAACATTCCAAAAATGTTAGGTCTTGAATTATACGGTGAAGCATTCAGTCAAAACCAATTCGATACATTCAAAGAAATCACTGAAGCAAGACTTGCAGAAAAAGATTTTGAAACAGATGAAGAAAAATTAGAATATATTGAATCTATTAAAGAGGAATTCAATACTACAATGTTTCCAGTAACATTGCCAAGCGGCTTGAAAGTAATGTCAATGGCATTTTTACTTGAAAGCATGGATACTCCAATCATCTGGAGAGGTCCTCAAAAAACAGGAGCAATCAAGCAATTGATTTCTGACTGTAATTGGGGCGAACTTGATTATTTAATCATCGATAACCCACCAGGAACTGGTGATGAACCTTTAACAGTATTGCAAACTATTCCTGATGCAGATGCAGTAATCATGGTAACAACACCTAATGTCGTATCTCAGGAAGATGTTTTGAAATGTGTTAAGATGGTTGGCATGATGAACATCAAAAAAATCGGTCTTGTTGAAAACATGGCTTATTACATGTGTCCTCATTGCGGTGAAAAATTGCATATTTTCGGCAAAGGCAATGGTGAGAAGTTTGCTGAAGAGATGGAAATTGAATATTTAGGTGATTTGCCAATTGAAGAAGCAGTTTCAAATTCACCAAATGAAGATGCAACTATTTCAACATTAAATCCTGATGATGAAGTTTCAAAAAGATTTAAGGAAATAGTTTTAGAAATAAATGAGAAATTTTGTTAAATCAGTGTAATGTTGATTATATAACTTACACGAGCTATATTTACGATGTATCCTAAGAAATTAGGATCTTCCTTTAATTTTTTATTGTATTTTTCCAGTTTGTCTATGACGTATTCCTTGTTTTCGTCCATTACGTTTAAAGAGAAGTATTGCATTCCATTTTTATATTCCAAAGCATCGGTAAAGATAGGAACAAGATAATTGCCGTCATTACCATAGGGAATTTTGACTGTTTCTCCATCTTCAATGGAAATGATAAATTCCTTGTCTTTGATGTATTCCTTAATTTCGGATTCAGTTTTTTCAATGGCTTTCTGGTTTTCGTTTTCGCCATGCATGTAAATCATATTTATATGATTTTTCAACTCTGGATGTTTTATTTCTTCGATTTTCATTGTATCTATTTTTTTCTTTTCATTGTTTAAATAATCTTCAACTTTGTCTTTTGGTATGAATTTCAATGCTGCTGAGTTGATGCAATATCTTGGAGATCCTCCTAGTCCGTCATGAAACAGATGACCCAGATGTGAGTTTGATTTTGCACTTCTCACTTCTATGCGTGTTGTTCCATAGGAAAAGTCCCTGTTCTTTGTTATCACATCTTCTGAAATTGGCTTTGAAAATGCAGGCCAGCCACATCCCGAATCGAATTTGTCTTCAGAAGAGAATAGAATTTCACCATTTACTACGTCTACATATACACCATCTTCAAAAAAGTTATCATATTTTCCACTAAATGGTGGTTCTGTCATAGAAAGCTGTGTTATTTCATACTCTTCACGGGTCAGGTGGTCGAATTCTTTATTATTTATTAAATTTAAATCAACATGACAATAGCCTTGTGGGTTTTTCTCAAGGTATTTCTGATGATAGCTTTCTGCAGGATAAAAGCTTTTTATTGCACCCACTTTAACAACGATTTTTTTAGGATCATCATTCTGCTTTTTGGCAAAAAATTTCAGGACACATTCTCTTTGTGAATCTTCTTGCCAGAAAACCCCACTTCTGTATTGTGTTCCAACATCATTACCTTGGCGATTGATGCTGTGGGGGTTAATAATCATGTAAAACTTTTCCAAAATTTCCTCAAGGGCAATGATTTTTGGATTGTATGTGGCCTTGACGCATTCCGCATGACCTGTCTTGCCACTGCAAACCTTTTCATATGTTGGTGCAAGGTCGTGTCCATTTGCATAACCCACTTCTGTTTGATTCACTCCTTTCAAGCGTGAAACAAATGCTTCAACACCCCAAAAACATCCTCCAGCCAAATATATAATCTGTAATTTTTCAAACATGTTAATTACTATATGTGTTAAATATTTAAACCTTGGCATTTCAAATTCCGGCAAAAATCTTTTTAATCTAATTAGTGCAAGAATACCATGAATTCTATAAGTCATGGATGAATTGCACCAAGGGAGGCATTATTTTTCAAATGCTCTCTGATGAAATTTAAATAATATGATAACAAAAAATAATAAATGATATTGACAAAATTAAATTAAACTTTTTCAACGATAATCAAGTTAAAAAAGCAATATTAATTGAATATGTCTGAACCTTCGGGACGAGGGGGATAGCACGGTAATCCTATACTCATTAGAGTATACAGCCCGTGAAGTAAGAATCCTCAACTTCTATAAAGTTGAGGTAGTTCAAAATAACAGTCAAATTAATAATATAGATTGGAGGAATTCTAATGTTTTACAGTACAATAATGAAAATTGATTCAATTGATAGATTAAGAGATATTAGGGATGCATTACTTGTAGAACAAGGTATAAATCCTACTCGTCAAGGAGAACAAGCTATTAAAGTAGTAGTTGAAAGAATCGATGAAATTCAAGCTACTTTAGATAAATCAGCAACTAAAAATAGAAATCGTAAGTGATTTTAGTGTTAAGACGTGTTAGTAGCAACAGACGACTTTTAAGAAAAAGAATGTATAAGTCACCACATTCTCGTCATAGAAATTCACTATATTATCGTGAAAACAAAAATCAGGCTAAACCTCATCAGGAAGAATATAGAACTTCCCATGCTCCTGTTGTAAAACGTAAAAGAAGGCCTAAAAGAGAAGTTATTAACGGCTTTAAAATGTCTTATAGGTACAAATACTATAAGGATGATGTTGTCGAGGAAGATGAGACAGAAGAAGATTTGGATGAATAATCTCTTCTTTTTTTAAATTTCTCCGTTTCTTCCCATGTTAAAGTTTTGAGAATGGGGATTGATAACAAAGCCCTGGAAATATTCATCCTCTTCAGCTATTTTTGCAATGTCTTCAGGTGTCAGGACTTTCATCTCAAGATTGTCTAAAAACAATTCTGATATTTTTGAACTTCCCAAAGCGTATTCTCTGATGTCTGTAAAGATAGGAATGATATATTCATTGCTTGTATCACTCAGCATTAATTTTACAAATTCATTTTTTTTATCGATTAATGTAAAGTAAATCTCTTTGGGATATGTGTCTTTGATGTTGTTTTTTATTGCATCAAGCTCTATTGAATTTTCATCTTTCAATTTTTTTGCCATGTCAGCATAGATCTGAATATAATCCTTAAGCTGACTTTTGGAAGCTTTTACATTATTTTTCTGATAGTCTTCGTAATCTTTAGGAGTCATACTTATTCACAGCAATCGTGAACATCTTCGCTGCCAATAACAAAGTCCCATTGTGGTGCGTTAACTGCAAGACCAATGAATCCTTCATCATCAGAGTAATCAGCTAAAATTTCACTTCCAACTTTTTTATCACATTCAAATTCATTTTCACCGAATTGTTCTTTAAAAACAGCAATAGCTTCTTCGGCTTCTTTTTCATCGGTATAAACAGGAATGACGAATTCTTCATCTTCGTCTTCTTCACTGACAATTAGTGCAACTACTTCCTTTTCTTCACTCAAAGCATTTGAAACGATGATGAACTCTTCATGGAATACTTGGTGTTCAATTTCATGGTATATTTCACCAAGCTCTTCAATCTGTTCTTTGTTGTCATCTTCAAAAGATTCAGGAAGTTCTTCTGAATTTTCCAATTCCTTTTCTATTTTTACATTCAACTCATCGTCAAGTTCTATAAATTTTTCTACTAATTGTTTAAGTTCACTCATAATAATCCACCTAATTAATTAATAATCGTTAAAAAAAGTCTTTAAAAACAAATGAACATTCTCTTCCTAAACACCACTAAAGGAATACAAACGAATGCTCATTTCAACCATCACCATTGTTCATATTATAAAAAAATAGTATATAACAATATGAACAATACTATTTATAATTTCAACCTATATAAAGTTTTAGTTTCTCAATAGATATTAAAAATCACTTTCAATACTTTTGATTAGGTTATAGATAATTTTATTTGTTGAAACATCAACATTATTTTTCTCACCAAGCTCAATGACTTTGCCGTTTAACGAGTCAATCTCTGTTCTGATTTTTCTTTGAATGTCCTGATGGGTTGATGAGAAATGTTCATAGGTATCAGGGACAAGTTTGGAGTAAAAAATGTCCTTATACTCTTTTGAACTATTCCAAAGGGTTGAATAACCAGATAATTTAATGACTTCAAAGATTTCATCAATGATTTTATCCATTATTTCTTTTGAATATTCATTTTCAGTTAATTTTCCATAGTTCACATTCAATATTGCGCCCAAAGGATTTAGGGCACAGTTGTAAATCATTTTTGCCCACAGGTATCTGTCGACTTCATGCGTAATCTCACATTTGATTCCGGATGCTGTAATCATATCTGCTATATCCTTTAGGGAATTTGGATTTTCATGCTGAAGCGATCCAAGCAAAATGGGTTCGGTATAAACGGTAACCTCACTTATGTGTCTTTCATGCCTTCTGAATCCTGTAATGATCCTTGCCGAAAAAACCTTATCTTCAGGGAAGTATTCAAGATACGCTTCATCATTTCCAAATCCATTCTGGAAAATGATTATTTTGCCTGTGTCCTTAAGAATTTCCTTGTGGTTATTTAGGTTTTCAGCAACTTCTCTATTTGATGTTGTTTTTGTTGCTATGAAAATATAGTCAAAGGTATTTTTTGGAATTTCTGAGTATTTTTCATAGACTGGGATGTCCTTAATTTCATAATGTGTGAACAATCCGCATCTTTTTATTCCATTTTCTTTAATTGCAGTGGCAGTTTTGTCACGTGCAAAGATTGAAACTTCTGCTCCCTGTGATGCGACTGAAGCTGCAAGGCCTATGCCAACTCCTCCTGCACCTATTAATAAAATCTTCATAATATCTGATTTGCTTTTCATCATTGAAATACTTTTTAGGCAAATCTAAAAGATAAATACATTTAAAATTCTTGATTTTGGATAAATTAAATAATTATTATTTTATTAACCTAAAAATAATACAAAAATAGATTAATTTAAATATAATGAATTTATTATATATCTATTAATTAAAGAGGCATTATCATGAATTATTTGCAGCGTGAAAATAATACCCAAAGGATATATCTGACTGAAAACACTTTGGATGTTTCTGAAATATTGGATGAAAACTATGATTATATTGTCGAGTCCATGAAAAATGAAGACTTTTCAATTAAAAATCCAACATGCAGCCTGTTCAAGGAACTGGTTTTTGATAACAAGGTGGTTGGATTCTGCACATATGACTATTCAAGGCACTTCATGACTTCCGCTTTAAATAACATTTATGTCCTTCCCCAATTCAGAGGAAACGGGCTGTTTTTTGAAGAACTTGAAAAGACTATGAAAGAGCAGAACAAGCCAAGCATTGTCGAGCCAACAAGACTGGTCGTTGAGCTTTTGATTAGGTATGGATTTGCAAAAAAAATCACCGACAATATCGCTGCAAGTTCCATTGAGTTTATCGTGCCTGGAGCCCATGTCCTGTCAAATATTGAATATGATTCCTCCGAGGAGCTGGCTACCCATTTTTATGATTTAAATATATGTGCAAGTATTCATTTTCTGGATTTGGAAAAGTCACACGTTGCATACAGTGGCCCTCTGAATTATGATATTATGCATTATGACTGTTTGGAAAAGAGAAGCCAAATGGATGATGGGTACTTTGAAAATATCAGGGAACTGTTCCTGAAACATGATGATGACTTTATAGATGCTGTCATTGAACTTGAAGAAAACCTTAACCTTAAGACCTACACATTGGAAGAAGTCATAGGTGAGGGTGATGAGTTCTCCCATTATATAGAATCGTTGATTGATGATGCTCATGTAACCCGTCAAAAGGCTTTGGAAATCAAAAATCAGATAAAAGAGGAATACGAGGCCGGAATGATATTGAATGAATCATTATTGATTAGACTGGCATATCTGTTTGAAAAACCATCTGAAGCAACTATTAAATCCCACTCAGATACATGTCCCTACTGTGACATGCCAATTGATGATCATGACAGGTTTTGCCATTTCTGTGGGATAAATCTGAATTATGACAGTGAGAATATGTTCGATAGCCTGATGGATAACATAAAAACTCCAAGCGGCGATTTTAAAGAAGACATTAGATATGTTGCATACAAGTTTCTGAAATTGATTGATGATGGAATCGAGTTTGAATATGCTGTCCGTACAATTGAAAATACCTATAACATAACTTGGGAAAAACTTAATGGATTCCTGGAAGAAAACAATTATTTCAATGGTGAAATAACTGAGGAAGGCTATGAATTTATCTTGAACCATCCTCTCAATTACTATGAAGAATTTGATATGAGCTGTATTGATTACACTGATTTTGAAAGGTATTTCTACAAAAACTCTGATTTAAGTGGAATCGAGATATGTTTGAACTATTTAAATCAATTTAGCGATGATCAGGATGTCCAGGAAATAATTTCAGAGATTAAAAATTACCTCTAATATTCATCGCAAAGTTTCCTGTATGTGCAGTATCTGCATAGAAACTGCCTTCTGGCGGGAAACTTTCCGTCATTTATTTTTTCTCTAACTTCATGCAATGTATCAATTGCATGATTGATTTCACTTTGGTTTAGATATTTGCGTTTATTGTCTTCATTGCAAACATCCAGCAGTCTCAATTTTCCGTTTTTTGTAAAAAATATTCCAACACTTGAAACATTTCTTCCGTAGACGTTTTCAACAAGCAGCTTATAGTAGCATAGCTCCAGGCGGTATTTAGAAAATGAACTTGATTTGGATGTTTTATAATCAATAATGACAAGGCCTCCATTTTCATCTTCTAGAATAATATCACAAATTCCTGAAAACCTGTTTTTTTCATCAAGAAGATATTCTTCATTGGAGTATAGCTTATAATTGTTTTCAACAAAGACTTCATTAAAAAATATGCTTAAGTTGTCAATATGCTCAGTTAAGTCATATCCGATATCTAAATCATAGGCAATCTTTATAAGCTCGTTTCTTGTGTCGATATCGCTTATGTTATCGCCGAACTTTTCTGTGAACTTTTCGGCTACCTGATGAACATCGCTTCCAAGTGCCATATATTGGTTTTGAGGCATTTCAATTTCATCAATATACTGAAATTTGAACTCCAAAGGACACTTGAGATAAGAATTTACTTTTGATTTAGATAATTTCATAGTAACACTTAAAAAAAAGTTTTTTGAGAGTAAAAAACTCTCTTAATTAAAATTTTACCATCTGCTAATTTTACCATCATTGCTTGAAGAGCCACCGATGGTATCAATAATGTTTTTACAGGAATTAATGAAATACTCACTGTTGTCATAAGTAACGTTGGTTCCACTAATCTTGTAATTCTGATTGTTTTTAGCAAAATAGATGTCAGAATCGTAGCCTTCACCACTTTCTTTGTATAAGAAATATGCCGGTACTCCATTTTGATTAATCTCTTGATTGGAGGAGTATGTTCCTTGACTAATTAGGCTGTTATAAGTATCATTCAAATTAAGCGAACTGTCGATTTGCTCAACTAAAATGCTCACTCCTGTTCTATTGTCAACTAATCTAATAGCAGTATCGTTAACTTTGGAATCTGTAAAGTTGCCTATTTTGGAAAAGCTACTGTCACCAAGTTTAACGTCTTTATTACCAGCATCAACAGTGGTGGTAGTGTTATCATTTGAATTAAGAATATTTAAGCCATTGGCACCTAC
The DNA here is from genome assembly GCF_900314695.1 of uncultured Methanobrevibacter sp. NCBI lineage: Archaea > Methanobacteriati > Methanobacteriota > Methanobacteria > Methanobacteriales > Methanobacteriaceae > Methanobrevibacter > uncultured Methanobrevibacter sp. Next base: position 10,375 of record NZ_OMWD01000024.1, read on the forward strand.
ATTAATGCCAACATAAATAACAATTAAAATGATAAGTAAAGCATAAAGTTTTTTCATACTGTCCATACTAAATTATTTGATTTTTAACTATATATAATTAAGTTAAAACAAAGTGGTTTATGATAATGCATTTTTTCATCATTTGAACTATTTGACATGAGGATTTGAGCAAGTCAATTGGATATTGTCAAAACTATTTTTAATAAGTTTCAACAAAATTTAATAACAAGTGACATGAGAGTATTCACTTAAAAAATCGGAGAGTAATAAAATGAAAATTGTAGCACTTCAAGCAAGTCCGCGTAAAGGTGGAAATTGTGATGTATTAATGGATGAAATGATTAAGGGTATTGAAGAAAACGGTGGAGAAGTAGTTAAATATTACTTGGAAAAAGAAGACATTGCACCATGTAAAGCATGCATGTACTGTGCTGAAAATCCTGAATGCGTTCGTGCAGATGACGGTAACAAAATATTGGATGATTTGGTTGCTGCTGACGGCGTAATCTTTGCAACACCAATTTATTATGGTCAAATGACTGCTCAAGGTAAACTAATCATTGACCGTTTCTACAGCATTGGACAAAATCCTGATAAAAGCTTATCCGGTAAAGCTGCATTGATATTCACTGAAAATCAGCCTGAAGGAACTTATGCAGACTACATTGAACTTACAAAATTCTCACCATTCACATTTATGGGCTACGAAGTAATCGGCCATGTGGATGCTGGTAGTGCAGGTCCTGCCGGTATCGTAGCTACCGAACAGGAAGATAAATTAAAAGAAGCTTATGAATTAGGTTTAAAATTTTAATTTAAAGATGTAGATTGGATTTTTTTCCAATCTTTTTCACTATTTTTTTCGATTTGCTTTGGGATAAAAATTCCAGAGTTTTGTGAAAAGCATTTGCAGTTAAATTTCAGAATCTAAAAATAAAATATTGTAATCTAAGGTAGTTTATATGGGTTTAGGTTCACTTTTTAAGAGAAATAAAAAAGATAAAAAAGAAGAAAAAGTTGATGAATCACACATTGACATTGACATAGGCAGTTGTGACGGCTGCGAAAAGTGTGTGATAGCTTGTTCAAACAATGTGTTTATGTTGGTCGATGAAACATGTTGCGTTCGTGACCATCAGGTCTGTAGAAACTGCAAAGTCTGCATGGCAATATGTCCAAACGACTGCATTACAGTAAATTAAACATTGTTTTTAAATATCTATTTGGATGTGTTATTGTGAAGGATATGTGGGGATTGACAGTAAGGGGAATATGTGAAGTAAATGGAAAAATTTTACTTTTAAAAGTCAGATCAAAATCAAGTCATGATGCAAACAGATGGGAAATTCCAGGCGGCAAAGTCAAAAAAGGAGAATTTTTTGATGATGCATTAAGGCGCGAATATTTGGAAGAAACAGGACTTGAAATTACAATAGAATCTCTTTATAATACAATTCAAAATAACTATACTGCCTGCAAGACCAATGAGCAAATCAAATCAATTCAGCTTATCATGAAAGTAACTTCCAAAAGCGATGAAGTAAAAATAAGCGAAGAACACGACGAATATGGATGGTTTTCAAAAGATGAAGTATGCAGGATGATTGATGAAAATCTGCTGTCAAAAGCTGCAATGAATGCATTTAAAAAAAATAAGGTATTATAGGTTAAGCTCTTCAGCACCTATAACTTGAATATCTGTTTTTTCAACAAAATCTTTGGTTTCTTCACCAAATGATTGGAAATGTGGGGATGCCATATGTTTTTTTAGGTCATCTAAAGTTTCCCATTTTTCAACAAAGGTTAATGTATTGTCATTTAAAGACATTAATAGTTGATATTCAATATTTCCATCTTCTTCACGAGTCTTTTCTATTAACTCTTCTGAAATTTCAATAATACTGTCTTTACAACCATTTTTTGGATATACTTTAGCTAAAACAACAATGAAATCCATTGTTACACGCTCCTTTTTTTGATAGAATATAATTATAATTTCATATTACTTAAAAATTTTGAAATGATTTTTGGATTACTTTTATTAATTATGAATTTGTTTAAATAATAATTGTGAATTATGAAATTGAAATCCAAATTGATTTTTATTTTAGTTTTTCTATTAATTTCAATTAATGTTGCATATGCAAATGATGTCAACCAGACAGAATTAACAGCGGATGATGTGACTAATGAATCCAGTGTTGAAGTGCCAATACTAAAGGATAATTCATCACTTGATTCGGATAACATTTCACAAAAATCACATCCGGTAATTTCAATTGATTCAACTAAAGTAAAAAGTAAAGATACTCTGAAAATTGATTTAAAAGATTGCAACGGAACAGCTTTGCCTTTTAAAAGTTTTAAAGCATCAATAAACAATAAGGACTATAAATTATCAACAAATTCAAAAGGTATTATGGTATTGAACATTAATCTTCCTGCAGGGAATTATAATTTGAAAATCTCTGTTGGTGAAGATGACAATTTCACATCCTTTTCCAAAACATTCAAAATTACTGTGTCAAAATTATCGACAAGCATTAAGAAATATTCTAATTTCGTTTTGAATAACAATTACTTTTATGCATATTTGAAAGATGGGAAAGATAATGGAGTTGCATCTAAAAAGGTAAGCGTTAAGGTAAATGGGAAAACATTTTCAAGAAAAACAGATAAAAATGGCCGGATTGCCTTAAAGATTAAATCTTCATCTAAGATAATTACATTGAGATGCAAATTTGACGGCGACAGATATTACAAGGCATCATCTAAAAAAATCAGTTTTTATGTAAATCAATTTACTTCAATTAAGATAGGCAATTCCCGATTGCTTACTGGCGGTTTTGTAAGGGTATATCTGAATGATGCTACAAAGTCTAAAATCTGGAAAAAAACCATCAAAATCACAATAGGAAATAAAAGATTTTCTAAAAAAACCAATTCAGAAGGTATTGTTGTCATTAAACCTAAAATGAGTGTCGGCAAATATAAAATTACGGCTAGTTTTGGCAAGTATTACACTTCAAAAATTATAAGATGCTTTAATGGAAATGTTAAAGATCCATTAAAAGAGGCAATTCCATTGAGAAATGGAGTTCCAGATATTGATGTGATGCCTGGAAACTTTGTTTGGGCTGATGGAAGCGGAACATACACGCTTACCAAGGCACAATATAGGGAAGTTTTAAAAAGGGATAGCTATTGTCTGTTCTTAAACAATAAATTGACAAAATACACTTTCTTTAAAACAAAATCTCATCCGAAAACCAATCATTTAATCAAAAGAGAAAAATGGAACGTGATTGAAAAGGCTATTAATCAAAAGCTTGTTGATGCAAATAAGCATGGCTACTGGCCGGGTTCCATTACTGTATCTCTGAAAGGCAAATCCTATTCATATCCAGAAATAAGGGACTGGCAGGATACGTCTTATACCTGCGGACCGACTTCCTGCAGCATGTGCAGTCAGGTTTTAAAGAATTATCTGTGCGAATCATACCTTGCCAAACATTCGGGAACAACACGGGCAGATGGAACTACCTGTTCAGGTATGGTTAAAGCTTTGGAAAAAGAAAATTTTATTTGCACTTTGTTTTATAGGAATTCTTTTTCAAAAGCATTGAATGAACTTAAAAAAGGTGGATGTGCTGTAGTATTTCATGCTAAACACCATTATGTAGCTATATTGGATATCAGTAAAGACGGCAAGAAGGTTTTGGTAAGCAATTCCTATGGAAGTTATGATGATATTCCTTCCAAATGGCTTACTGTTGAATATATGAAAACCAGATATTACAAGAATTATGATGATGGTTTGATTGTTCGGCTAAATTATAAGTTAAGCAAAAATGTTCAAAATCAAATCAATTCGTATTATTCAAGCATGGCTCCAAATTGGGCTGCTCACAATATTCATGAAGTTGTAAGTTAATTTCATGAATCTTTTTCATTTTTAATTATATTTATTTCCATTTATGGTAATTTTTTATAAAAATTTTATCAGTTTTGTGTATTGTTTAACAATTTGTTATTATATGCGAAGTTTGGAATTATTTTTCAAAATTTTTATAAACTCGAAGAACAATAAATATAACCATGGTGAAAGTAAGTATTTTAGGATCAACTGGAGTAATAGGTAAAAACGTAGCATTTACCTTGGCAAGAGCTGATACAGTTGATGAAATTGTTATGTTTGCAAGGCCTCAAAGTGTTGATAAGGCGAAAGGCGAAACATTTGATATGTATGATGCATTGGCAGCTGAAGATATTGATTGCGAGCTCACTCCTACATCTGATTTTAATGATATCAAGGATTCTGCAATTGTGTTGATTACTGCAGGAATTCCAAGGCAGGAAGGAATGAACAGACGTGATTTGGCAATTCCAAATGCAAAAATTGTAAAAAATTACTCGGAACAAATTGCTATTCATGCTCCTGATGCCATTATTTTAATTGCAACAAACCCTGTTGATATAATGACTACTGTCGCTTTAAAATATTCCGGATTTGACCGCAAAAAGGTTATTGGAATTGGAAACCACTTGGATTCATTAAGATTAAAAGCATATTTCTCCCAATTCATAAACATTAACAGTTCTGAGGTACATACAAGGGTCATTGGTGAGCATGGTGATCATATGGTTCCTCTTTTGAGTTCAACAACAATTGGGGGTATTCCATTAAAGTATTTTGTCAAATCTGTAGATGTTGATGTCAAAAGATTGCTTAATCGTTTAAAAAATGCTGGAAATACCATTATCAGCAAAAAGGGTGCAACTGAATATGGTCCGTCATTTGCTATTTCAAATTTAATTTCAACAATAATCACTGATAGCCATAAAATCTTGACTGTGAGCACATATCTTGATGGTGAAATTGAAGACGTATATGATGTTTCTTTAGGCGTTCCTGTTGTTTTATCAAAAAAGGGAATAGCCATGATTGTTCCGATTCATATGAATGATTATGAAAAGAATAAATTTCATGAAGCATGTCGAATAGTAAAAGAAACCACCTATGAAGTTTTACAAGCTCTTGATAATGATTGGTAATGGTCATTCTCATTAGCATTTGGTTTTTTCATCGTTTTTGAAAATGGTTTAGGATTCATCATTGGAGTTAATGTAGGATTCCTGTAAAATGCCCACAACTTTTTTGGGGATGCATTTTTCTCAAAAACTGCCTAATATCATAGATATGCTTAAAAGTGGTGAAAAAATGAATTTTTTAGGTGAATTTAAAAAATGATTCATCTCCTTTTTTTTAATTATTTTAATTATATTAACAACTTAAAAACAAATGTTTAAAAACATTAAAAATTATATATTCTTATATAATGACTTTGGAGAATAAGAAATGGTTAATGATAATTCCAAAACGGTTGAAATTAATAGATTGAAGTCTCCTTTGAAATATGATGATTACAAGGTTTATGACAGTCATGGAAATGAGATAAAAGGCGTTGAAACTTTTTCTAAGTTGCAATATGTCATTGAACCGGACAGCAATATTTTAAGTGATGATGAAATCTTGGAGTATGCTCCAAACTCAAAGGAAGCCGCTAAGGTCAGACTCAGAAGGGGCGTTGGAAACAATTCTGATGTGATGCTGATTTATGATTCTCTTCCATGGATTATCGGATTTTATTATACAATTTTAATTTGCATTGCAATTCCGGTTGTATATGGTGGAAATAAATCATTGATGTTTTTTGTTTTGATTTTAGCCATACTGCCGTTGCTTTATCTTTACTACATATTTAATTTAAAGCAGTATGTTGATAAAAGTGCCAAAAAACAAGTTAAAAAGTCTGGATTTTCGACTATAGGCAGCACTCAGGAAAATCATGAATCTGAAGGTTTGGAATCACTCAAAAAATATGCTGATGAAATTGAAGATTTGAAAGCATCATACGATTCAAAAGAGAGTGCCGTCAGGAAACTAATTGAAAAACGCTTTGAGCCTCCACAAATAACTTATGAACGGTTCATGACAATCATTGATAAATCTCATGACTTGTTTTATCATGAAGCTGAAAGTGCTCTCAATATAACTCAATTAGCCGTTGAAGACACTCCAAGAGTTAAAAATGAACTAGAAAATAAAATCAATACATTGAAATCAATTATAGACCAAATTGAAGATTTAACCAATGAGCTTGTGATAAATATAAGTTCCGATGATAAATCCGATGATGATGTTAAAAATTTGGTAGATGACATGGAAAATTTAATAGATTCTGTTAAAGATTACAAATAGATGATTAAAATGACAAAAAAATGTCCTAAATGTGGAAAGGAAGTGCCTGATGAATCCAAATTTTGCCTTGCATGCGGATATCATTTGGATAATAATGAGAGTGGCAAAGAAGAATCTAGGGTATTTTCAAATGGTAAAATCTTTTTGGTTTTAATTTTTGTCGTACTTATTGCCGGAGGAATCCTGATATTTTCAATGGGTGGAAATGGCAGTAATAGTAACAATCAGAGCGTTGATAGCGAAATGGCCAAGGAAGCCAGCGAATTTTCATTTACTATAAGTGATGTTAACGGTTATTATAGCAAAGAAAATAAAAATTACTTCTTTTGGACAGAAGTGCTGTTCCAAAAGGTTCCATCAAATCAAAAAGACTATATTGTAAAAGTTACATATCTTGATGAGAACAATACTGATATTGGTCATGAGATGGATAGCTTAGCCAACGTTTATTATGATACCAATTATGCAATATCTGTTGGTTATCATACTTCATACAAGCATATGGATATTGATTCAGTTAAAGTAGAAATACTGAAAGAGGACAAAGTTATTAAGGAATGTTCTACAAAAGTTGATAAAAATAAATTTAATTTTTAAGATAATCAAACAAAATAAGGTGATAAAATGGCGGAATTTTCACTTGATGTTGATGAAATTAAGAAAGATGTTGAAACTACACTGAAACAGGAAGAAGAAAAATTGGAAAATTCAAATATTAAAAACCAGGCTGATGAAAATGCTGTGGCAATATTTGAAGCTGATTTAAATAATCCTTCAGAAAGAGAAAGTATTTTAAGACCATTGGAAAACTTTGGTATGGATGATATTTCAAGATCCTCCCAAAGAAATGAGCTTCTTGCTACCAGATTTGTAGATATTAACAAAGGAGGTCAGGATGCTGAAAATATTGGTGAAAAACTCTCCGAACTTGACAGGCAGATGAAGGATTTGGATCCAAGTAAAGTGGATTTCACAAAGAAAGGTGTTCTTGGAAATCTCATGAATCCTGTTCGCAAATACTTCGCCAAATATGAAAAGGCGGAAAATTCCATTTCAAATATTGTTGAATCACTTGACCACAGCAGCAAGGTATTGCAAAATGACAATGTAACCATATTGAATGAGGAAAATAACCTTAGAGAAGTTACAAATAAATTATTGGCCGATATTGAGCTTGGTAAAAAGATGGATGAATCCATTGAATTGCAAATACAACAGGCGGAAATTGAGGGCGTGGACCCTGAAAAAATTGCCTTTGTCAAAGAAGAGGTTCTATTCCCATTAAGGCAGAGAATAATGGATATGCAACAGATGATAGTTGTAAACCAACAGGGAATAGTATCATTAAATGTAATTAGAAGAAACAATAAGGAATTGATTCGTGGAGTTAACCGGGCTAAAAACGTAACAGTATCTGCTCTAAGAACTGGAGTTATGGTTGCACGCGCATTATATGATCAGAAAATTGTAATGGATAAGATTCAGATATTGAATGAAACTACCAGTGACATTATTGAAACCACTTCACACATGCTAAGAGAGCAAGGAAGCCAAATCCAAAAGCAAAGTGCTGAGACAATGATTTCTCCGGAGGTACTTAAAGCAGCCTTTTCTGAAGCTATTGCAGCTATTGAAGATGTTAGCAATTATAAAGAACAAGCACTTCCAAAAATGAAAGAAACAATTGATATGTTCAGTGATATGGCTAAAGATGGCCAAAAAGTAGTTGAAAAAATTGAAACAAACAACAATAACCGTTTACAATAGATTATTATGAATGCATTTGAAAAGATTAAAAAATCATGGTGGGTAATTTTCCCTTTCACATTCCTGTTTCCAGGAGTTGGGTTTATATACATTGGGATGAAATTCAACAACAAAAACTGGATTTTGGAAGGAATTACCTATGAATTGCCATGGTTTTTCTATTTAGTGGCATCTGCAATATATTCCTCCTCTTCAATGATTATATATTATGGATGGATTTTACTTTTGGCAGCATTCATAGCCTTGATAAGGTCAATAATGGTTGCCATAAAGCTTGTTGACATTTATGATATGGATGAAAATCCTGTCGTAACCAAGGTAACTTCCACACCTATGGGAAAAGCAAAAGAGGATTCCAGCCTAGGGGCATGCTGTATTTGTGTCATTTTTATTTTTATAATCTTTGCATTTGTAGCAATACTTTAAGGAGAAATTTAATGAAACTGATAGTTCAAAGAGTCACCAACTCCAGTGTAGAAGTTGATGGAGATATTGTAGGTGAAATTGAAAAGGGTTTGATGGTTTTGGTAGGATTTGGCCAAAATGACACTGTTAAAGAAGCTGACTATCTGGCCAAAAAACTGGTGAAATTAAGAATTTTTAAGGATGAAAACGGAAGAATGAACAAGTCAGTAATGGATATTGGTGCTAAACTGTTGCTTGTTCCCCAGTTTACATTATATGCTTCAACCAAAAAGAACAGACCTTCATTTCATAAGGCATTAAATCCAGATAAGGCAACTGAACTGTTTGACTATTTCACCGAACAATGCAGGCAACATGTTGATGTTGAAACAGGTGTTTTCGGCGCATATATGAAAGTCGATTTGTTGAATGACGGTCCTGTAACAATATTGCTTGAAAAGGAATTTGATGAGGATTAATATAATTTTTCCCCAGTATATTCATTTTCTTCAGTGTAAATCCTGATTAATGTGTCTACAGTATCATCATACATCAATCTATATCCAATTGCTCCGCCTGAATTGGATTCAACATTATTAAGTGATGTATCGCTGTTTTCACCGCAATTATTAATTATATACCACATTCCGTGAGGGGTGTAGATGAACAATACTCCTTCACCATTTTTTGCTCCTTTTTTGAAGCTGTCGTCAGGGTCATAGATTTTGGTTGAGTGAAGCGCCAGTCTTGACAGGTTCTGTTTAGGATGGGTTCCAGTCTTTTTGAATAGGGTATTTAGCCAATTGTATGCATTATCCTTAAGGTTTACTTTAGCAATAGGGTCTGCAAAGGCCTTTTTTATTTTGTCCTGTCTTTTTTGTAGTGTATTTTCAATTCCAAGAATTTCTTCTACTTTGCTAACATCTTTTTCAAGGCATCTGTATCCTTCAGGTCTTCCGGTAACTTTGATAATGCCATCAACGAAATCTTTTCTTCTAAAGTCTCTCATGTATGGTTTTACCTTTTCAAATTCTTCATCAGGAATTCTTTGATTCAGACCATAAAGATAGCCGTATTCATTAGCATCATAACATTTTGTTTCCATTTTTAGCTCTTCTGCCATTCTAATCAACTCTGTAATATAATCTAATATGAAATATCATGGATTATGATTAATTCGCATTGTTTAAAAAAGTTTCATTGTCATGAATATTTTCGATAGCATATCTTAAAAATCTTTTTAAATTAATAATTCAAATTAATTAACATGGTAGAAAATAACAAGAGCAATCGTGAATTCGGTTCTAATTTTGATAAGGATGAAGCCAATGAAATTTTTGATAAATTAGATAAAATCAATTCAGACGATTCAAAGAAAGTTGATAAAAATATTGCTTCTATTAAAGACGTTACAAAGTTATTGAAAGAAGCTAAAAATTCTGATGAAAGCAAAGCTATAGAATTGTATAAAAAAGTTTTAGTCATAATGCCTGAAAATCTTGAAGCATATAATGGATTGGCTGACATTTACCGCAAACAGGATGATGAGGAAAGTGAAAGGGATATCCTAAAGAAAGCTATTCAAAATGTTGACAGATCCAGTAAAAATGATTTGATGAAAAGATTGAAGGAAATCAGTTAAACTTCAGGTCTTTTTGGATGTGGTATTATGTTTCGAAAAATGAGAAGACACAAACAAGAGCTATCTGAAGAGGAGTGTATTGAAATATTGGCAAATGAACCTAGAGGTGTTTTAGCGCTTTTGGGGGATAATGACTATCCTTATGCATTACCTATGAGTCATGTATTTGTTGATGGGAAAATCTATTTTCATGGGGCTATGGAAGGCCATAAGAATGATGCAATTAAAAAGCATGATAAGGTATCATATTGTGTGATGGATTCTGGCGTTAAAAAGGAGGATAGCTGGTGGTATACCTTCAGAAGTGTCATAATCTTTGGAAAAATTAAAACCATTGCTGATAAAAAAGAAAAAATCGATAGGTTGACTTACCTTGGAGACAAGTTTTTCCCAACTCATGAAGAAACCGTACGTGAAATTGATAGATTGCTTGATAAAACTGAGGTTTTTGAAATTACTATAGATCATATCTCTGGAAAAATTGTTCGGGAAAAATAGGATATGTATTTTGGAGTGAAATTAAATATGGTGGGACATATTTAATTTCGTGAGAGTAGTCATATGTTTTAATTAAATTAGAAAAATATCTTAGCCTAATTTAATCAATCGGAGTAGTAATGAAAAATCAGATTTTTAGGTAAACCTAAATTTTTATTACAATTAATAAATTATCAACTATAGTATATAAATATTTTGGTATGCCTAAAGAAAAAAATAATATATTTCAATCAATAAAATAATTCTTATGATAGGCAATGATTGGGATTTGGCACTAAAGGAAGAATTTGAAAAGGACTATTTTTTAAAAATTAATGATTTCATCAATAAAGAATACGAAACAAAGACAATTTACCCTCCATATGATGAGATATTCAACGCATTTAAATTAACACCATTGAACGAGGTTAAAGTTGTTATTTTAGGTCAGGACCCTTATCATGAAAAGGGACAGGCCCATGGACTTGCATTTTCAACACCCTCTGGCCGTCCAAAACCAAGATCACTCAACAACATCTTTAAAGAAATCAATGCAGAATATGATTATCCCATTCCCGAATCAGGATGTTTGGAATCATGGGCAAACCAGGGTGTATTTTTACTCAATACAGTTTTGACAGTCGAAGAGGGTAATGCAAACTCCCACAGCAAATGTGGATGGCAAATTTTTACAGATAATGTGATAAAACTATTGGACTGTCAAACACAACCTATAGTATTTATGCTTTGGGGAAAACAGGCTGAAAAGAAAAAGGAATTGATAAAAAATCCAAATCATCTGGTTTTGATAACGTCTCATCCTTCGCCTTTTTCTGCAAGACGTGGATTTTTCGGTTCAAATCATTTTATAAAAGCTAATGAATTTTTAAAGCAGAATAATCTAAAAGAAATAAATTGGAGATTATGATTTAGCTCATAACTCCAAAGTTAATACCATTGCTTCCAACAGATACAAAGGAATGATGTCCCTTGTCATTTTGAGGGTAATCATATCTTTGAGATTCAATTGCATTTACAACCTTATAGTTGTTATATTCATTATTGAGAATGGAATAGAACTCTGTCTTGTTGTAATTTGACTTGTTTGCACTTTTCACCACTTCTTTAATTGTTGGTGTTATGTCGCTGCCTCTCCATGCGATATAATAGAACTCATCACCTGCTGAGAACCATAACTTGGAATTGTTTGCTCCGTCATTGCGGTCATATGTCATGAAGTGGATTGCATCGTGGCCTTCAACATTGACTTTTTTGATTTGGCTGTTGTGTTCCAGAAAATATCCATACAAATCCATTATTCTTGGATTGACATATCTTATTGTGAAAACGTCTATGTCCTCATCGAATTCGTACATATTGAAGTCGCTTGAATATGGATTTTTGTATTCCGGAGGAATCTTGAACTCCTCATATCCCACAATAGCTTCAGTCCAATTGGAGCTATCAAGTGCATTTACTGCATTAATTAAAAACATTAGAATAAAAATAAAAATCATGATTTTTTTAAGCATATTAATACTGTGTTTGATATTATTTAAATAGAAGTAGGGAAATTATTATTAAGGTTCAATTTCATTATCGTAATTTAAATCATTATTTTATATTTTGTAGTTCTCCTATCTCTGTCTTTTGAGTCCATATCAACCAAATCATAAACTAACGGGTTTGAAATAAGCATTTTCCAAATTTCATAAGTGACATTAATAAAGTTCTCATTGAGTTTTATATGATCCCGGATTATGGGACATTCATAAGGAAATTCAGTTTCATCTAAAACAAGATGAAATTCTCCATTTTTGGAGATATGTGGCACTAAAGGAAATGTTCTGCATTGAATCGGTCTGATTGACCTGTCGCATCTTGGCGGATTTTTGCATTTGACAAGATATATATTATCTTTCCATGAATGAGGATATCTGATTTCAGATGAATCCATATAGTATAGCTCAAAATCAGGGCTGTCTTCATACATTAGCTCTTCACCGGGAAGTAAGTATAAAACAAGCTCTTCAGTGTGTGTTTCATCAGCATCATAAACACAGCATACTTCACCACATAATTTCCCACAATCAAAATCGACAGGGGTTACCTCATCGAGTCTTTGATAAATCTTTTGAATTGTTCTTTTCATTTCTTGGGCTGTAATTTCCATGTTATCTAAATTATACATTTAATGTGAAATTAATTAAATTTTTTGAAAAATTATTTATATATGATTGGGATATATACTTTTAGGTGACTATAATGTTTAAACGGTTATCAATATTTTTAATTCTAACTATATTCCTGATGGGGTTTGTATCAGCTCAGGAAGTGTCTGATTTTAAATTTAACAGTGATTTTAAAGATGTTGGGGATGGAGTTTTTATTAAATACGGTCCAACAGGTCAAGCAGAACAAAGTATGGCTGTAGTTCCATTTTCCAAATCCGGTGGTGAGGATTACTTTAAAAATGATACTAAATACGGTTATTCTGTAAATAAATCAAAAAATCAAACTTATAATTTCGTTGATGAACCTTTAAAAGAGCAAGGAACCTGTGAAATAATCAAAGTTGACAATAAATATTTTATTGTAGAATCTTGGGAAAAAATTGGTGCTGAAAGCTCTTTTGAGGATACATTTAACAATGTCATGGAATTCAATAAGTTAAATAATGTTAAGCCATCTGTTGTATCAGGTGTTGTAAAATAAACCTTTTCCTTTATGTGATTTATTAGATATTTAGAATATATCTAATATAAATCATCTCTTGGAGGGTTTTGAATGAGTGATTCGGAGTTAACAAATACAGTAATAATAGACACCTTTGAATGTGATATCATCTCAAAGAAGTTGGCCGCAATTAACAATAAGGTCAGATTTTCAATTCTGGAAATTTTAAGGGATAACAGCAAGGAACCCTTATATTCCCGTGAAATAAATTCAATTCTTTTAAATAAGTATAACATTTCCATAACAGTTCAAATGCTGGGACAACACCTGAAGCAACTTGTTGAATCTGAGCTGATTCAGGAAGTCACTGTCAAAAAAGAGGTAGTCAATAAAGTGGGACAGAGAAATGTCAATGGATATTCCCTGAAGGATAATGCTTTTGAAGATCTGTTTTTGGAAATCTCATTCTTTTCTGATGAAATCTTGACATTCTTTGATTTGCACAAAATCAATCTTGGATTGGAGGATGGATATTGCATCATAACAATATTCAATGGGCCGGATAAGGGCAAAACATTCAAGGTTCACAAGGATGAAAGTATATTAATAGGCCGTAAAAGCAATTTCACTGATGAAGACTTCGAACTTCCTACTATTCTATTGGATAATGAATATGAAACAGTTTCAAATGTTTCAAAACCTCATTTAAAGGTATTCAATAAGGAAGACAAATGGTATGTTATTGATGGTGGAAGTTCAAACGGAACATTTATAAAAGATATTGAAATTCCAATCAATAAGGCTGTTGAAGTTAAAAATAACTCTTTCATTAAATTATCCCGAGGAAATGGCGGAGCGGTTATTCACGTTTCCTATTAGAATTTGGTGATGTTGTTGGAATTGGATGATATTAAACAATTGGTCGGCGAATTCTTCAATGGCCAATATGAAGTTAAAAAGTTTTTAGGCGAAGGATCCTTTGCCAAGGTTTATCTTGTAAAGCATAATTATCTTGAAGACCTACGGGCAATGAAAATCATCAAGGAACCTGTAAGTCCTGCAACAAACATCAAATCAGTATTCAAGGAAGTGATGCTTGCAACCAAATTGAGACATGAAAATATCATAAGCATATATGATGCGGGAATCATGTCAACATTCGGGCAAAATAAAAAAGATTTAGCTTTTTTTGTAATGGAGTATGTACAGGGTGGAGATTTGGAGCAATATCTGAATTCATTCATAAATTCAGATATTCTGATGCCTATAAATAAGGTGCTGAGTTTAATAAGGCAGATATTGATGGGTTTGAACACGCTTCACATGTCAAATCCTCCGATAATACACAGGGATTTGAAGCTTAAAAATATCCTGCTTACTTTTGATAACTGCGGCGAGATTGTCGTCAAGATTTCCGACTTTGGTTTTTCGAAGGAAGTTACAACTAAAATTTCAGATATTGACATAGTGGGTACAAGGCCATACATGGCACCTGAATGTTTTAAAAAGACAATATCTACCATGACAGATATTTATGCGGTTGGAGTTATCTTTTATCAGCTTTTGACAAATAAATTTCCCTGTGATATGGATATGTTTTCCATGGAAGACCTATTGGAATTGAAGCCTTGGAAAGAGCAATTCAAACCTCCGAGTTACCACAATAAAAATGTTTCAACAAATATTGATGAAATCGTAATGAAATGTCTTCAAATCAATCCGAAGGACAGGTATCAAAATGCTTCTGAACTGTTGGCTGATATTGAAATAGTCATCAATAATCTGGAACCTGCAGTTGATATGACTAACAGAACTGAAGCTATTGAGGATGATTATCATTATCTAATAAATAATTCTCTTACGAATGCTTTCCGATTGGCTAAAAGGGAAAACGGTTTGGATATGGCTATTGAAATTTTGGAAAATGAATTTCTGAATGATTATGAAATCCGCAAGCATTATGGCGAAACATTAAAGATGTGGAAATCTCCAAATCCTGATGTAAAACTGATTTCAAAAGCTTTTACAGTTAATCTCAGTGGAAAAAATTATTATTTGTCAATTGATTTGTTAAAAGAAGCAATAGCTTACAATCCTTCAATAAAAAATAAATTCAGTCATTATATTGATCTGTGGAAAATTTTCATTGAATTGTCAAAAGATGCCAACCTGATTAAGGCAGTCCTTTCACTGGAAGAGCTGATGGAAAAAAATAAGCATATTAAGCAGATGTATTCTCCAATCATAAATACTCTGAAAACTTATTCCGTTGAAGAGATTGTTGCACAGTCAAATCATCTGGTCAATCTGAATAATCTCATTGACGCATCCAATCTTATGGAGTTCGCTGTTGTTTTCGATTCGGATATCAGAGATTCTTATGAATATAAGTTATCTTTATGGAAACAGAATATGAATAATGAATTTAAGATATCCAACAAGTTCAAGGGCAATACTATTGATTATGCAATTGATTTGGGAACGACGGACTCCATTCTTTCATATTATAATGATGGAAATCCCATTATCGTCAAGAATTATCTGACTGGTGATGATTTCACGCCTTCGGCTGTCTTGATTGATGAGGATAACAATATTCATGTCGGTGAAGATGCTAAGAATGCAATGTGGGTTGATGATAAGAATGCGATTTCTGAGTTCAAGCATAATATGGGATTTTCCATTCCATTCAACTTTCAAAAATCTTCACGTATAATGCAGCCTGAAGAGCTATCTGCAGAAATTCTGAAGGATTTGAGAACTTCAGCATATAAACAATTAGGCGTAAACGTTGAACATGCAGTCATTTGTGTTCCTGCAAATTCTAACTACATTAAAACCAAAGCGATAAATGATGCCGCTGACCTTGCGGGATTGAGATCCCACAGTCTTTTGCTGGAACCTGTTGCCGTTTCAATAGCATATGATTTGAAGGAAAATAATTGGTTAATTTATGATTTGGGTGGAGGCACTTTCAGCATTTCCCTGATTAGATATTCTTCAGGTGAAATTGATAGTTTGGACAGCATCAGGCTAGATGATTTTGGTGGAAATGCTTTTGATTGGGCAATTGTAGATGATATTTTTGCACCAAAGATCGCCAAACAATTAAAACTGAAAGATTTCACACGAGATAATAAGAGATATAAAAGAATCTTTTCAAAGCTCAAGGTATTAGCCGAAAATTCTAAAAAAGAATTGTCAAAATATAGTAGTGCAGATATATTTATTCATAATCTTTTCAATGATTATGACTTTACTTATACTTTAACAAGAGATATGCTTGTGGAAATTATTGAGCCTTTAATCAAACCTACATTTAATTTAGTGCAAAAGCTATTAAATGATAACTCTCTTTCAAGCAGTGATATTGATAAGGTCATTCTTGTAGGTGGGTCATGCGTTAGTCCGATAGTTCAGGATTTGATCAATGAAAATTTGGACATGAGTCTGGAACATGGCATTAATCCACTTACCGTTGTTGCCAAAGGAGCATCAATATATGCTGGCATGCTTAAAAAGCCAAATGTTGACATTTCATCAAATCCATTTTCATTGATATTGAATATCCAGAAAGATTATGTCAGTGGAAGGGTTTTTACGATTGATGACAAATATTCGTTTCTCGGTTATTATGTTGAATTCATAGGTGATGAATACTCGACTGGTAAAGTTCCAATCAATCTTGACGGTACGTTTAAGGTACCTATTCGCCAGGGAGACTACGAAATAGTGATATATGACCACAATAGCAAGGTTGAAATCGATGAAAGGTCTCCTATTTTAGTTAAAAATGATAAAATGTTCATCAAGTTTTTTGACAATGCATTTTCATCCGATGGCGCCAACATATCTCAAATGTATATTCTGGATAAATACAGCTCTTTAATAAAATCAATTGATTATTTGAATGAATATTCATGTTCAATAAGAGGCATAGAAATCATAGATTATATAGACAGGTTAATTGAATTGGTTAAAATAGATAAAAGAGCAATGCAGTTGGCTTCAATATATCTTGATTATCTTGAAAACATGATAAAAAGGGAAAAGTTCAACTTGAACTTTTCAATGCTTTTGGAAAATGTGAAAAATAAGCTCGATATTGCCAAACGAGGAGAATTGTTTGAAACTGCTGATTTCAATAGATATCTGGACATTGCAGTAAATACAAATGACTTTGTGAAATTAGATGAGATTTACAATAATTTGATTAGAGAATATGTCAAATTAAATAAGGATGATGTAATCATTTCCAGCTTCTTCAATTTAAAAACTGAGGGTATTTATGATAAAAATAGGCAAGATTATGAAGATTTGTCTAAAAGAGCATCAATAGCTTTAGATTTCCACGATTATGATGACTTGGCAGTCATAGTCAGGGAATTATATGAAATAGATGAAAGGTTTGATAGGTGATATTCATGAAAGACGAAAAGAATTCTATAAAAGCAACAATCGTTTTAAATAAAAGCAATTCCGATGGATTTTTGGAGTATCCCTTTGACCTAAAGCAGGTTATGGAAGCATTGGATGAGCTTTCCAATGAATAACTTTTTTATATTTAATAATAAACTTTTTAAAGTTAAATTGAATAGCTATGAATATTTATGTTTATAAAAAAAATTTTTGTATAAAATATTTATAGTCTGATGAACAAATTAAATTTTAATTACTTTTAGACGTGTTTTTTTATGAAGTACAAAAGGAATAAATTTAAAATTAACAATGCAAGAATAAATATTATTTTTATATTGCTGTTTATTTCCAACATCATTCTTTATGTGGCGTTCCTAAACAATTTATATCATGATAGCAATTTCAATATTCCTTTTGAAACATTGAATAACATTCTTACTATGGTTTCTGCAATCATAATTTTAGGATTCATTTCGACAAGACTTCCCCAGTTTAGAAATTTGGGGGACAGCTCCATTTATGAAGTATGCTATCTGATTATCATTGGAATATTAAGCATGGTTATTTCCTATTTCAATAAGACATCGAATACTGAAATGTTCATTGCTCCTTATATGGAAATGTTCAAGGTATTATCGGTAATGCTGATATTCATGCTGATTGTAACCAAGACAAAGCCTTTTAAAAATATTATGAAAGGCAAAATTACAAGAAAAAATCAGATATTATGTCTAATCATTTTTTCCATTTTGGGCTGCATTGCTTCATTGTATCATGTATATGTCAATAACACTCCGGCAAACGTTAGAACTTTAATAATCATGATTGGGGGATTGTTTGGAGGACCTTTTGTAGGGATACCTTCAGGAATAATTGCGGGAATCTTCAGATTTTCACAGGGCGGTGTAACTGCATTTCCATGTGCCCTTTCAACTGTTTTATCAGGGATTGTAGGTAGTCTGATATATGTATGGAATGGTAAAAAAATTCTTAGAAGCCTACATTCAATATTGCTGATTTTTTATTTCATTGGATTTGAAATGCTTTTAATAGTAATATTAACTCCTAATAATATTTCTTTTCATTTTGTGGAAGACATTTATCCTTTGATGTTGTTTGCATCAGTGATGGGCATGGCGTTGTTTTTAATGATTGTCCAGGAACAGACTCAACCTAAAAAAGAAATTTCCTATGAAGAATTTAGAATAAATGAGATGGAAAATACCTTGGAAGAACATTTGGATAGAATTGAAGAGTTGGAAGAGGAAATAGATGATCTTAAAAACGAAAATTCAGATTAGTTTTGCAATTGTATACTCTCCGATATAATCAAAGAGTATTTCTGCCTTCTGCTCATTGTTCATTACATTTTTGATGTCACTTGCACTTTTCACTTCTTCGATTAGCGTGTAATCGCTGTTTGCAACATATCCTACAATAGATTCATCTTTCATGACAGCTATCGCATCAGGGTCATGCTCATTTTCAATGTCCTTAACCAGACTAACGATAATTCCACTTTCAGGAGTAAAGTTATAGAAACTGCAGCCTGTAATGATTATTAAAATGTCTGATGTATTGTTAATATATTCAATTTGATTTTCCAGTTCTTTTAATCTATCAAATTCTTTATAAGCTATCAAATATGCTTTTTGTGCTTCCACGAGGTCATTTAAACCTTCCAATATTTCCGCTTTTAAAAAATAAAATTCCGATGGGTCTTCACTTTCCCCAAGCACTTCCAATCCGCAATTGATCAATCTTAATGCCTTGTCATAATTGCCTTCTGGGAAAAATGAAAGTTTGCCCCAATTGTACAGTGAATTCGCTTTGTTAATCTTGATGTCTGATGATTCATTAATGTTTAATGCATTATCGAAGCATTCTATTGCCTTTTCATATTCCTTCAAGTTATCAAGAATGATTCCTTTAAGATTCCAATTGGAGTAATCATTGTCACTTTGAAGTATCTTGTTAATTTCCACCAATGCTTCATCATACTTCTGCTCCTTGATTAAATGCTCTACTTTAGAAGTTTTTGATACTTTAAAGGTGGCCTGGTAAGTTTTGTCATTTTGATTTTGCTTGTCAATGTCTGTATTGAGATATTCTCTATTGTCTGTCATTTAAATCAATTTCAATAGCTGTGCTTATCTATGAATTTGATTGATGTAATAGTTATATTTTTAGTATATTAAATCCTATTTTTAATCATGTCTTTAATTGATGTAATGTTTAAAAGGAGAAGTACAAGAAAATTCAATGATGAAAATATATCTAAGGATGAACTTGATTTGATTCTTAAGTCTGCTCTTTTAGCACCTACTTCAATGAACCGAAAGCCATGTAACTTCATGGTTGTTGAAAGAACTGAAACATTAAAGGAACTGTCTAAATCAAAAGACCATGGTGCAGATTTAATAGCTGGTGCAAATAAGGCTATTGTAGTTGTTGCGGATTCTATGGTTGCAGATACATGGATTGAGGATTCATCCATTGCATTGACTCATATGCATTTGATGGCAACAGAACTTGATATTGGAAGTTGTTGGGTCCAAATACACTTAAGAAGTAAAGACGGCAAGGATTCCGAAGAGGTTGTGAGGGATATCCTAAAAATCGATGGTCATTATAGAATTGTGGGCATTCTTGCCTTAGGTCACAGCGACAATATTCCAAAACCTCACGATGAAAGTGATTTGGATAAAAATAAGATACATTTTTTGGTATAGTTGATGGAGGAGATTAAATTATGGATTATGATGTTATTTATATTGGAAGCGGAAATGCCGCATGGCAGGGAGGCCGGTTTTTAAGAAAAGCAGGCCTTAAAATATTGATAGTCGAAGAAAGCCTATATGGAGGAACATGTGCTAACAGGGGATGTAACTCAAAAGCACTTCTCGATGCCCCATATGAAATAAAGGCTTTGGCAGATAACTTTGAAGGTGTTGGAAAAGCAGGTAACTTTGAAGTTGACTGGCCGGCATTAATGAAATTCAAAAGGAAAAGAATTGCAAATATGGCTCCATTTCTGGACGGCAAATTTGAAGAGTACGACCTTGATGTGGCTCATGGAAAGGGTGTTATTGTAGATGAACATACCGTAAAGGTCGGTGATGAAACATTCA
Organism: uncultured Methanobrevibacter sp.; assembly: GCF_900314695.1. Lineage (NCBI taxonomy): Archaea > Methanobacteriati > Methanobacteriota > Methanobacteria > Methanobacteriales > Methanobacteriaceae > Methanobrevibacter > uncultured Methanobrevibacter sp. The sequence continues at coordinate 31,154 of NZ_OMWD01000024.1, forward strand.
CTACAGATAAAATCGTTATAGCTACTGGATTGAAGCCTGTAATTCCTGATATCAAAGGAAAAGTGTTTCTACATGACAGCACTGACTATTTGGACATTGATGAGCTTCCGAAACATTCCATCATTATAGGTGCGGGATTTGTCGGTATGGAATTTGCATCAATCCTTGCCGAAGCAGGCCTTGAAGCAGATGTAATCATCAGAGGGGACATGGCATTAAAGTATTTCCATCAGCCTTATGTTCAAAGGGTAATTGAAATTCTTGAAGGAAAAAATATTCGCTTCCATTTCAATGAGCAGGTAAGCGAAATCATTAAGGATGACAGTGCAACAATTGAAAACCCCGAAGCAAAAGTTTTAAATCTCAAAAAGGCTTTGAATACGGATGATGAGCTAAGAGATCCTGAAGCCAAAATCGACAACAGGGCTTATGAAAATGCATTCACAGTAAAATGTGAAAGTGGCCTAACATTATGTGGAGATTATGTTGTTGCAGCTATTGGGCGAGAAGCCAATGTGGATGGAATAGGTCTTGAAAATGTTGGCCTTACAAGCACCAAACAGGGTATTAAGGTAAACGGACACCTTCAGACAGAAGTTCCAAACATTTATGCTTCAGGTGATGTTGCAGATACAGGCGTTGCAAAACTGGTTACCGTAGCTATACATCACTCAAAATACCTTGCAAAGGAATTGCTTGGTGAAGCCGATGAAATAACCTATCCTGTAGTTCCTGCCGTTGCATACACCATTCCCAGAATTGCCACTGTCGGTGTTCCAGCGTATGTTGCAGATGAAAGTGACGAATATGATGTCCACACAATCAGATACGGCAATTCATACTCTCTTGAACTTAAAAACGATACTACTGCAGAGGCAAAGGTCATCGTTGATAAGGATTTAAACATTGTCGGTGCTGAAATATATGCTGCAGACGCTGAAAATGTAGCGAACATGTTTGCATTTATCATTAACAAGAAAATAACTCTTGAAGAACTAGATTATATGATTTATGCATTCCCTTCAAGCAGTTCTGTATGTCTGTATAAATTGCACAATATTCACTATGACTTGTAGCATGGGTTTTCCCATGTATATTTTTTTTTAAAAAAAGGGCAATGTTGAAATCCTAGAATTTTTTTCACTTGAAATTTCACATCGATGTGATTTCTTGATGTGAAATTAGTATTTCTTTTATTAGCCGGATATATGT
>NZ_OMWD01000025.1 GCF_900314695.1 uncultured Methanobrevibacter sp.
CCATAGTTTTGTTTAAACAGAATTTCTTGTTCAAGAGTTAAATGAAGCTTAACAACCACACCTCGAATATACTCACCCATAAATCTCATCCCCAGTCCAATATATATAATATTTTTATTCCATTATCTAAAAAAAAATGGAAAACATCTACTCTTTTTTAAAACAACAATTAAAATCACATTTAATTGAATAATATCTCATTTATAATTACCCACATATAAAAAATGAGAGAGAGCATTTGAAAAGTAATCGAATAACGAACTCAGAGCAATTTTTCAAACCCAAAGCAATTATTTAATAATCCAATAACAAAAAAGTATACTGAATAAAAATTCATGACATAAAATAGCCTCCAAAAAACACAAAATAAAAATAAACACAATAAAAATTAATTAAAAAAAGATAGTACACCCAATAGTGCAATTCATCCACAACTTGCAGAAATTGTGGTATTCTTGCATTTTAAAGATAAAAATCGAAATTAGGATTAAAAATAGAGGGTTTCCTGTAGCATGCATCTTGGGTGAAACAATTTCAACATCTTTAGAAACCTTTTTTTCAGGTTCGAATACATCAATTTCCTCTTCCTCATAACTTTCATTGATATTGGAATTTTCACTGTCAGTGACAATATATGCCTTATTAATCATTTTACCATTTGTTAATGCCAAAGTAGTAATCCATAATTCTACAATCCCATCATCAATACTTAAATTGCCGATGTTCCAGATTCCTGTTTTTGGATTGAATGTTCCTTTGGTTGTTGAATGCTAAATGTATTTAAGACCTTGAGGTAATTTATTGTATACTTTTGTGTTTTTTGCAGTATCTTGACCTAAATTTGAAGCGGTTATAATCCAAGTCACTTCCTCTCCTACAACGATATCTTCTTTATCGGCATCATTATCCAACACCAAATAAGAGCTTGACAAATTTTCAGAGGAAACTGTGCTCGAAATTATCTCATCGGATTGTGAAATCTCCAATATATCATTATCAACAGTTTCATCAACTGTTTGATTTGAAATTTGCACTGCAGATACTGTAGCAAATGATAAGATTAATGTAATTGTTATTAAAAATAACAATAAAATAATCATCTTTTTTTTAAAATCCCTCATAATAAATAATATGCCTCTTTAAAAAATAAATTATTTTTCTATTTTAGATTCAATATCAGTTTTTTCAAGTTTCATAATAACAGGCCTAAGCCCATCATTGCAAGAAACAATAGCAACGCCAGGTGTTTTAATCCAGTCCCCATAATACCAAATTTCATCAATTCCATGAGCTAATGCGAAAACATACTGGTATATAGCTTTCCATGCTTCATCACAGAAATTTTCAGGTTTGGCGTAATCAGCATAGTAAACTTCCCCTTCATTCATCATAGGGCATGTTGTGAGGCCATCAACACCATATTCACTAGCAAGATCTTCCTGAAGTGTTGTTTTAAGTATTGTAATTTTGACTTTCTTCATGAATTAATATTTGTTATAAGCCATTATAATAAGTTGGCTTCCATTATAATCATAAACTGTCAAGAATTCAAAAAAATCAGGTAATCAAAGACCTTACCATCATTTGATTATAAATGAAATTTGAAAAATTGATTATATTAACTACAGGTATTTAAAGCCCAATTCATTAAGTATTTTCTGCAAATACTTCTTTTTTAAAACAAGTTCACGCTTATTTGCTAATTTATCACTGTTAGGTTGAAGAACTTTTTCATCCAATCTAGAAGCTCCCAAATATTTGGTATCGCCTTCACGTAGTTTATGAGCCTCACCCTCATCAATTGACTTTTTAATATAGTAATAATCCATTAACAAAATGTCAAAATCGTTGCTTAAATAATAAAGCTCCAAATCAGTGATTACATCTTCAAAATACCAGATTATCAAAATAGCTTCAAACTTAAACAGTTCAGTAAAGTCAATCATGTCAAAATAATCCAAGTCTGCAAGCTTAAGCTTTGAAGCCGGATATCTCTTGCCACAATTCTTATAAAAATACTCCAATGGAGCAACAAAAAAAGTATCTGATTCATTCAAGACTACTTCATTAATGTTTTTTCCAATTAAAGTCTCAAATGAATCCATTTATATCTATTCCTTATCGAGTGCAGGAATTCCTGTAATTCTTAAACCACCATAGTGTGATTTGTATTTTATGTTTAATCCAATCAATAATGGAGTGATTTTTTCAATTATACGTGCTTTTTCTAGAATTCCACAGTCAATTGTTTTGATTCCAGGAATCTTGTCAATGATTTCAGCAGCTGTTGCTTTAGCTTCAGCATCATCACCTGCAATAAGACAGTCACAGTCGATATCTTCAGGAATGTTTGCCAAATGGGAATTTGAAATGTTACAGAATGCACAGATGACTTTTGCACCTGTTCCTTCAAGAATTGAAGCGGTTCTTTCAGCAGCTGATCCTTCCATAAGGTCAATGAATCTGAATGGTTTTCCACCGATTGCAGTTTCTAAAGGTACAGTTGCATCCATGACAATTTTATCAGCACAAAATTCTTTGATTCCTTCGATTGTTGGTTTTTGAGCTGCCAATGGTACAGTAATAATCAATACGTCACCTTCTTTTGCAGCATCTTCATTTGCCATTCCAACCATATTTGATAAATCATAATCTGACAAATCTTCTTTTGCTTGTGCAACTACATCCAATGCTTTTTCTTCTTTTCTTGAACCTACAATTACATCAACACCAGCAATAGTTAATCTTTCTGCAATTCCAAGTCCTTGTGGTCCGGTTCCTCCAATTATACTTACTTTCATTTTATCACCTATTTTTTATCATATAATAATCCGCCTACAAATATCAGATATTCAGGCAGTTTTCCGTCTTGAGCGTATTTAATTTCATATCCGAAAATATCTCTGATGCTTTCATCCACTTTACCGCCAAGGGATTCCAGTGAATATCTCATTTTAAATGGCATCTTACATGGCATGTTGAATTCTCTTGTACATCTCATGCATAGATTGCATTTTCCTAAAAAGAGTCCTAAAGAGTTTTCATCTTCCAGCATGTAAATTTCATTCATGAACTTGACTTTCATTCTTTCGAATCTCTTTAGAATGAATTCCAGTTCTTTTTCCTCAAAAGTGTGCGCCAGTTCCTCTTCGGAAAAATCAATTTTAAAAGCAATGATTTTCAGCTTATTGTATGAGTTCCATACTTCATCAACATCAAATTCAAATGGGGGATAGTTCCAATTGTATCCCAACATCTCCTCTTCTTCTATGCAGAGTTTTGAGACTTCCTCAAAATCCACATATTTCTCATAGTACTCCCCAACATCTATATCTGCCGTGAGTTTTTTAATCTCTGACATATTAATCTATATTAAAATTGAATATAATATAATTTTCTATCCATCAATTGCACGATTGATTTTAATTTTTTTGTAATTGTAATTTATCGATTTGTTTGTGTCTGTCAGTGACTTTTTCAATGTATTGACAATTGCCCTTAAAAGTTCCTCATCGAATTCTATTGCTTCCCTGCATTTGAATTCACAGTATTTTGATATATTTTTATCTTCAAGAAACCGGATGTATTCCTCCCAACCTTCGTTCATATCATCAATCATTATCTTTAAGTCCAATATGCGATCGTTCAGTTCATCCGCTTTTCTGAATGCTTCTTTTTCTATTTCTGTGAGGTTTTTGTAATCTTCATTTCCCCATTCATACAAGTAAGTTTTTCTGGTCATGATATCACTTTTAGGTATACCTAATATTATAGTCAAAAATATATATTAATCTTATGATTGAAAATGAAAATCGCATTAACTTATCTATTGGCCCCTAGTTTGCAATTTGGGGCATTTCACCTTACAATATACTGGCCAGGATTTAAAAAATCATCAAGAAATTCCAAATCAATATCTTCAACATCAATGAATTCGAAGGTATTAATAAGGTTATTTCTAAGATTTTTTCCAACTTTGATAAGGTTGATGTGTTCCTTTGTAAAAATATGTGAAATAAAATCTGTTGCACTGACAAATTCCCTTTTTTGCATGTGAACTAAGTAATCATCCTGAACATAGCAGTTTTCACGACCGTATTTCTTAGCGAAGTTTTCGCATGCCTTGTTGATGAAAACCTTAGGTCCCTTGTTAATTTCAACATCATTTAATTTTGATGAAGCCATTTCCAAAAGAATAACACAGTTTATTATCTCATCACTCCAGTAATCCGCCTTAAATACATTGAACTCTTTATCATTCAGTTTTCTTTCAAGAGATTCACATGTTTTTCTAAGCTGAGGATGGAGCGTATCCAAAGGCATGTCTGGAATGTTAAATCTGAATGCAATCAAATCACTGTTTCTCTTTTTAAATTCGTTTAGAATATTCTGCTTATTTAAATTTTTTTCAATAGGGTAAAAATAATCTTCTTTATTGTCTGAAAATATAAAGTTACGTGCAGACTGTATGAATTGCGCCATCTTGTCCAATCTTAAAGCGGCGGCTACATTACGTTTTTCATCAGTAGGGTCAATCACTATCAAAGGATCTTTAAACTGTTTGCTGGTTCCATGGCCTTCAAGATCTATTATTTCACCGAATTTCCAGTCCATGGCTGCTTTTAAAGTATTTTCAAAGTTGCCGTAGTTTATGATTAAAAGCTCACACAGATAACCTGCAAATCCACCTACCTTAAACTCGGAGCCGTATGTTCCAGTCATCGCCATGAAGCGTTTTAGGAGCAAAACCTCATCATCCTGATTTTCTCCTAGCTCATCCTTAACATAGAAGGTATGAAGGATTGTCCTGTCAACCGCTGATTTAAGCTGGCTTCCATCCTTTATCTGATAGCAGGGTACGATATCAACCTCACAACCTTCAATATCAGTTGTAACATAAGGATGGGAAGCAAAATGATGCTCAGGATTACTATCAAATTCGCTGCAACATAAATGCGCCAACTCAAGACCTTTATCTTTTAGATATTGCTTTTCAGTATCCAATGGAAATGCTATGAAGATATCAATGTCTGATTTTCCTTTAAGTGCTGTATTTTTAGCAACGGAACCTACCAGATTAACGTTTGCGTCAATATTTCTACTGTCGCATGCATTCTGTAAAAAATTCATAATTCTTGATGAAACATCATCAATGTGTTGTTTTTCATCAATTGTTGGCTTGATATCTTTTAAAATAGCTTCATAATCCATATAATCACAATTCAAATATGTTTATATCATCATATATTGGTCCTGATGGTTTTAATGTAGATTTTTTAAGGACAATTTTATCTACACTCATCTCACCAATTTCAACCTCGCTGAAAGATTCTATTTGAGACTTAACCTTATTTTTGTTTTTAGCGGATTTCATCCGTCCGATGGTTAAATGAGATGAGAATTTTTTATCTGCCTCAAAACCGAGTTTTTTAAATTCGACATCCAATTTGTCATGCAGACTTTTAAGAATTTCATCACCTTCAAGGCCAACCCAAATAACCTTGATATGATTATTGTTTGGAAATGCACCGCAGCCCTTTATTTTTATATTGAAAGGTTCAAATTCGGATACAACATTGGATATCTTTTGAGAAAGCAAATCAATTCCTTCAACATCAATGTCTCCAAAAAACTTTAATGTAAAATGGAGATTGGCCAAATCAACATACTTTATATTGGCATCAATTTCCTTAAAACTCTTAATAATCTTATTTATTTTAGGTTTTAAATCCTCATCCAAATCGATTGCAAGAAAAGCTCTGATTTCAGGCATCAAATCACACTCATTGTTCTATTATGGTCTCATCAATAGCTATACCAAAGTGGCGAGCATTAGTTTCAATATACACTTTCACTTTATCGCCTGTTTTTATGTCAGCTACTGAAAGAGGTTCATCATTTTCATCAACTATTCTTATTGTTTCAGCATTTTGAAGAAGGGTTCTGATGGTTTGTCCTTCATATTCTGCTTCAATCAATATCAATGGCCTTCTTTCAATTTTGCTTCTTCCCACATATGCAGTTCTTGTTTCACCTTCAGTGTTTACAATTAAAACCTCATCTCCAGCTACAAGCTCTGAGAGGTATCTTGTTTTGTTTCCAGGAACCATCACATATGCCTGAACGGGACCTGCATTGACTCTAAATGGACGTGAAGCCACATATTCGCTTTCCAAAGATTCTGAATGAACCAAAAACATTGATTTTGAATATGAACCTATAAGCATTCCTTCTCCAGGTTTCATCATGTCTGTTGTGTCAACACAAACCCTATCGCCTGATCCCAATGGCTTTACATTTGTTACTGTAGCTATTTTCAATTCATATTTGGTTTGTGATGCTTTAACTACTTCTTCGGCAATCTTTTTGGTATTGTTGAAGTCATTTGCTTCAAAGATTACTCCATCAGTTCCGTGCTCCAATGTTTCAAGAGCTACTTTTGCACCATCCAAATCACGTACTGCAGCAATTATTTCAACATCTTCCTTTTGCAAGTCTGCAATGATGTTTTCAAGTGGAATTATTGTCCAGTCAGTTCCCACAAGAATGATATAGTCAACAATAGGACCTAATTTTACTGCAAGTTGTTCATGAACTTTGTCTGTGATTTTTATATATGCACATACAGTTTTTCCTTCGCTTTTTGCTTTTTTAGCATTTGCAATATCAACTGAATCAGAAAAGTCATCCTTTAGCTCGATAAAACCGTCACCTTCCCCATTAATACCGACAAGATATATGTCAGCATCATCAGTGTTTGCAATAATCTTTACATTTCCCAGCTTTCTGATTTGTTCAATGTCATCCAAATCCAAAACATGGTCAATTCCAGATTCCAATGCTGTGGTTATCATTTCCTTTTTATCATCCCACAATTCATCAGGAGTGCTTATCCAAGCGAATTTGTTTTGCATACAACCACCTTATTTTAAGAATTTTAAAGCTTCTTCAACTTCTAAATCATGGTGAACTACTTCTGCAATAGCTCTTGTAATTTTACCTGGGTTTTCAGCCTGGAAAAGATTACGTCCGAATGCTACACCAGCACCGCCGACTTCAAGAGAATCTTTTACCATATTCAATAAGTCTTCATCAGTGTCTACTTTAGGACCTCCTGCAATTACAACAGGAACGATTGCTCCTTCCACAACTTCTTTAAATGAATCAGGATCTCCAGTATAATTGGTTTTTACAATGTCCACACCAAGTTCAGATCCTACACGGGCAGCATGCTTAACGAATTCCACATCATGTTCATTTTCCACTTTTTGGCCTCTAGGATACATCATTGCAAGTAAAGGCATTCCCCAGTAATCACAGGTTTCAGCTATTTCACCTAATTCCTGTAACATTTGGCTTTCTGTTTCGCTTCCAAGGTTTACGTGAATGGATACTGCATCTGCTCCAAGCTGAATTGCTTTTTCAACACTTGTTACAGTTACCTTATCATTTGGATCAGGTGCAAGAGAAGTACTTGCGGATAAATGTACGATTAATCCAATGTCTTTTCCGTAACCCCGGTGTCCTTGCTGTACAATTCCCTTGTGCATTAAAATTGCATCAGCACCACCTTGGGAAATGTTTTCTACTGTCTCATCCATGTCGATAATACCTGGAATTGGACCGCTGGAAACACCATGATCCATAGGTGCGATTACAGTTCTTTTAGTATTTCTGTTTATTATTCTTTCTAAACGAATTTTTTTACCTATCATTATTAAGCCTCAAAATACTTATGAATTATATTTTTCTTGATTATGATATATAACATTAATTGTACTAATCTGGACAATCATGCAAGATATACTGGATTAAATTTAAAATATGATAAAAAAACAGGTATAAAAAATTAACAAAAATTCAAACTTATGAAAAAATAATATAAAAAAATATTAATAAAAATAATAAAACATATACAGGATATTCTAAAATTTAAAATTCAAAAAATCATCGAAAAACAATGATCCTTTAGGACTTTTACGTATATGATTGAAATTCTTACAGACAAAATGCAGTAAAAAATCGCCTTTTTCAGTTATTGAATAAAATTTTACTTTTTTATTGTCCTGAAAAACATCTTCACCAGCAATTAAACCATTATCTTCCATATTTTTTAAAATTGGATACATTTTACTTGGATTGGACTTTTTTAAAGTGCCAGAACTGATTAAACTTTCAAAAATATCTGAAAACTCTTTTGAAATATTATATCCATGAATCGGACCATAATGTTTTATAATCCACAAAATTAGAAAACGAGAAATTCCATTAACCGTATGAGTGATAATCTTGTCGTTCTTAATAAACTCAGAATATTCATTATTTTTAATACTATTCATTTTTTTCGCCTAAAAAAATTAAAAAAAGTTAAAAAATTAAATTAAATTTTTTAAACTTTCAAATACCAAACTTTTACTTTGAGTAAGGTAAATCTATTAGGATAATCCTCTTCAGGCATTTCCCATCTACCGTCATCAAAATCACAATAATCAACTTTACTTACAACTTTTCCAGTGTAAGTATCCTTGAAATAGAATTTGGCTTTACTAATAATAGTATGTTTCGATTTCTTTTTAAAGATAACCTTTACTTCCTTTTCATCAAAATCATTTTTGAATTTAAGAGCAATTTTATCTTTAGTTTTTAAAACTTTAGTGGATTTTGCTTTGAGAACTGTAGAATATTGTTTTCCGATTATGATTTTAGACACTTTGCTAATTTTATATCTGTCATCGGCTGATGTGATTACCACCTTATGAGATCCAGGCTTTAAATTCTGAGTATTAAATTTAGCTATGCCCCTTGAATTAGTTTTAACAATGTATGTTTTACTAGTAGTTCCAGTATAAATTTTTAATTTAACCTTTACATTTTTAATAGGAATATCGTCATCGTATCTGTCTTCAATTTCAACCTTAAAATAGTTTTTAGATTTATATTTAAAAGCCACTATATCAGCTTCTGTTTTGGTTGCAATTTTTTTGACAGGTTTTGGCTTGCTTATAACAGACGGTGTGTCAGTATTGGTATTTGTAGAAATGGTGTTTTCTTTTGTATCAACATTATCTGTTGAAGAAGAATCATTATTATTAGATACATCATTTATTGTATTAGAATCAACAGAAATTTCTTCTGATTGCTCTGAAATACACGTCGAATTCAAATCACTTGTTGCGGATATTGCAGACATTGTCACGAATAGACATAAAAATACTGCAAATAGTATTGAAACTTTTTTAAAATTCATTGTTAATCTCCCCTTAAATATGAAAAAATCATATTATAGTCAAATATATAACACATTTAATATTTAAATAGGTATTATAAAATTTGATATATCTTATAGAAACAATAATCATTTTTTCAGGGAAGGTGTCCACAAATCAAATTCCTTTATCAATGGAGGAATTCCCGAATCGTTATATGAATCAAGAAAACCATCTAAAGAGATATATTTTTCATCACTTACCCTAGCAGAATTTACAAATTCCAAAAGCCCACGATTTCTGATAACAGTATGTTTTGGCTTGAAAGTGGATGACCAAATATAAAACACCTTAAAAACAGTATCTGGGTGATAACCTCCACCCAAATCGATTGCCAGCACATCACATTTTTGTATCTTTTGAAAAGCTTCAGCCAAAACCTCGTGGCGTCTTACATCACCTGAAATGAAATCGACCCCCTCAAGTTCACTCATCTTATTGACTGCTTCAGGAGAATTGTCTACGGCAATCACGTTACATTTTTTAGAAATCAGTTTTGTTGTACCTCCAATGTGACAGCCAAGTTCAATGACAATATCATTATCATTTATCAAATCGAGCAAATCCTGGCGGTATTTTTTAATGTCATAACTTAATTTAATCATAAACAATACCAATGTTGTTGAGTTCACATATATGCAAGTCTTCAATGTCCAAATCTTTGAATGCATCTTCATCATATGCAAAGGCAAATACAGTATTTCCAAGCATTGCCATGGAACTACCCAAAATATCCTCCGAAGAGTTAAAATAATCAACTAAATTTCTGACTTCATCAGACATCAACTCTGTTTCAATGGAAAAGCTGTTTGAAAATGAGAGAAAATTTTCCAAGGTAGTTTCCTTTTCGAATAGTTCAAGATATTTTAAACCAACCTGTGAAAGGACCTCCCTGTGATGTGGATCAGAAATAATATCTGAAGTTTTTATGGTTCCGAAGGTCTTATAGGCAATGAAAACATCTTTTCTAAATGATTCAATTTCACCAATTCCAGGAGCTCCAGGTTTTGTCCTCAAAACTATTCCTTTACCTGTTTGAGCTATCACATCACCTAGACCCGCACCCAAATTAATTTCCGCCATATGGGCTATTTGACCGCACAGCTCCTGAGAATATCCCAAATTGAGAAATTCATTTATGGCTAAAGTTAAACTAAATGCTGAAGCTGCTGACGTTCCAAAGCCCGCACCTATTGGAAGCTGAATGTCCTGCGTAATCTTAAATGTATCGTCAATTTCCAAAATTTTCAATACCTCTTCAATGACTGTTTCATCACCCTGATTAACATCAATTGATAGTCTGTCAGATGGAGAAATAGTGGATTTAACTCCTCTTGAAAGCAAAAACCCAGCTCCACATGATCCATTTTTCAAACTTATTTCATGGTTTTCAATATTGAAAAAACCTGTAACATGACCAGGTACAAAAACTGATTTATTCATATTAATTATATTGTCTTTTCATTTTATTAAAATTTGACCTATTTCATAGCCTTTTTAAGGTCTTCCTATGCTTTCCATCATCTTCGAATCAGCAGTCTTTACCTTTAGATTATATCACACAGCCACTGCAAGGATAATGTCAAGTGAATTCAAAAAGTATTTTTTAACTTTATGGGCATTACTCTCCGCCCATTTAATCATTTTCGTCTAAAACTTACATGTATTTCATTTTTCCTGGGACTTACCTGTAACATAACAGAATTCTATTCATCAACCCATAATCTTACAGTATCCTTTGCATCATAAACTGTTGCACCGGGAATTGACAATCCTTTCTTAATTTCCGCTCCTTCACATAATTTATTGATATCACCTCGAGATGAACCAAAACCAGACCCTTCATGAGTAACAAACGGCTTTACTATTTTACCTGAAAAGTCAAGTTGTTCCAATTGTGTAAACATTGGCATTGGCATAGTTCCCCACCAGTTCGGAAAACCAATATAAATTGTATCATAATTTGAAATATCGGTTAATGTTTCTTTGATTTCTGGTCTTGCATCGGCTTGCTTTTCCTTTTTTGCAACATCAATACATTTCATATAGTCTGCAGGATATTCATTTGCAGGTTCAACCTTAAACAAGTCAGCCCCACCTAATTCCTTAATGTATTCTGCAATTATTTCAGTGTTTCCCTTTTCAATGTTTTTCAGTTCGCCGCCGAAATAGTTCTCTCCGCTTCTTGAAAAATAAATTACTAAACTTGACATAATTTAACCTCTTGATTAAAAAATTTAATGAAAATAATATTTAAATGTTGTTAATGACAACAATTATCACCAATACTAAATTTAAAAAGAATCATTATGACAACAGGAAAAAAGTTTTAAAAATTAATTTACAGTACAAAATTCAAGAAAAAATAAAAAAAGGAATAGTTAAAAACTATTCTTTAATGGAACGAGCTAATTCTGCACCTTTTTCAAATGCTTCAGCTAAAACATCCTCATCAGGTACAAATAAAACATCTAAAGTATCAGTAACTGTGAAACCTGCTTCTTCCAAATCCCTTTGGAGTTTAGCAATAGCTCCACCACCCCATCCTTTGGATGAAAATATTAAAGCACTTTTCTCGCTACCTGTTCCCTTGAAGTTAACACAGTCCAACCAGTACATCATGTTACCTATTCTTGGGAATGGCTTGTTCATCATTGTTGGAGCACCGAGAGCAATAGCTTTGGAGTCCAAAATGTCTGTAATTACATCATCAGGACCGTCTTCCTGCATGAAGTACATTTCAACTTCTACACCTTCGCTCATGATACCTTCAGCAATTTGGAAAGCTAACTTTTCAGTTGAATGGTGCATTGTATCATAGATTACAGTGATTTTGTCTTTGCATACTCCAGATCCCCATTCTGTGTATTTTTCAACAATTGGTCTAGGATTAGTCCAGATTTGACCGTGACATGGTGCAATCATTTTGATTTGTTCTAAAAGACCATTGTCAGTGATTTCCTGTAATTTCATTCTAAGCATTGGAGAACCTAAAGTTACCAAGTTAGCATAATATTTTTGTGCTTCTTTTAATAGGTAATCCAATGAGTAGTCTTTGTCAAATCTTTTGGAGTGACATACATGCTGTCCGAATGCATCGTTTGAAAACAATATTCCCTCTTCAGCCAGGAATGTGAACATGCTGTCCGGCCAGTGCAACATTGGAGCTGAAACGAATTTTAAGGTTCTTCCACCAATGTCAATTTCATCACCGGTGGCTACAGCATTAAGTTCTAAATCACCAAAATTATGGTATTGTGCTTCTAAAAAGTTAATACAGTTTTGTGATGCATATATTTCTGCATCTGGATTGTATTTTGCAATGGTATCCCTTAAAAAAGTTGAGTGGTCCATTTCAGAGTGGTTTTGAACGAATACATCGATTTTAAATTCTTTGCCTTCCTGTTCAAAAGCATCCTTTACTCTTGCATCGAATTGTTCAAACATTCCTTTGTAAACATTATCGATTAATACAGTCTTTTCTTCACCGAATACCAAGTATGCATTGTATGTGGTTCCTGGAATTCCATATCCATGGAAAGTTCTGCTATTCCAGTGAATAACACCAACCCAGTAAACACCATCTGCCATTTTTACAGCTTTTGCTTTCATTTTAATACCTCAAATAATTTAAGTTGTATAAGTATATATTAAACGTATTATATAAAATATTATATTTAAGATTAAGAGGTTATATTTTGAACAAAAGAATAGATTTACATATGCACAGTTTATTTAGTGATGGTGAATTATTGCCTTCCGAACTTGCAAGAAGAGCTTTAAAATTAAATCATGAAGCGATAGCGATTACAGACCATGTTGATTGGTCAAATGTTGAAACAATCCCAGCAATTCAGGATGCAATTGATGATATCAATTCCAACTGGGACATTACTGTAGTTTTAGGTGCTGAAGTAACACATGCCCCTTGCGAATCAATTGATGGAATAGCTGCAAGGGCAAAGGAATTAGGTGCAAAAATTGTTGTTGTTCACGGTGAAACATTGAATGAACCTGTAACTCCCGGAACCAATAGGGCTGCTGTTGAATCCGAACATGTGGACATTTTAGGTCATCCTGGCTTAATAACTATTGAAGAAGCAGAAATTGCAAAAGAAAATAATATTTATCTTGAAATTTCAGCACGTAAAGGACATTGCCTTGGAAACGGTCATGTTGCAAATGTTGCCCGTGAAGTTGGAAATAAATTACTAGTTGATACTGACACTCATGCACCGAGCGATTTGATTACTTATGATAAATCATATGAAATTGCATTAGGTGCAGGTTTAACTCACGAAGAAGCCATGAAAGCACTTGTCGACAATCCTCGTGAACTCTTAAAAAGCAAAGGAATATTATAATTATTCAAACTTTCAATCAATAATGCTAAACTTTATACATTCTTCTGATTCACAAAATAAGCAAAAAATCAAGAGATAATCTACAGTTAATGATATAATGGAATATTTTAATTATTTGAAAATTCAATTAAATTTACACAATCATCAAAGCACAAATATTCCATTAAAATATCAATAGCTTTAATGAAATTCTGATCGGCACTAACAAATATTAATTTAAGGTCTTTATTATTTTTACAGAATTCATTTGCATCAAAAAGAATATCTTCATCATAAGCATGCAATAATTCATCTCTAAGATTCTCTTTTTTTATTTTATCGAGAATTGATTTATCTTTTTTCGTATGATTTGGAACTAAATTCAAAGTTTTAAAAATGAAATTTTTCCTTAAATTATGTAATGACTCAAATTGAGATATATAATCTCCAAATTTTAATTTTATCATCATTACTTCTTGATTTTCACCAAATTCAAAGAACTCCCAAATTTTATCAAAAGATAACTCCATGTCTCTTTGATTTAATTTTCCTATTGTATCCAACCCATAAATCATTTTAACTATTTTAGATTTACTTAAAAAATACATATCATCATATTGTTCAATTTCAAAATATAATTTCAAGAAAAAATCCTCAAATTCTAAATTTTTTCTAGAATATATTTTTTTCATTTCTGTTTTGACATGCTGAGAATAATAATTACTTTTACTTTTAAAAATATATTCTTTAGAGTGTTTAAATAAGGAATCACAACTAAATATATAACCAATTAAAACATTAGTATCTAAAAATGAATTCAAACTAATCACCACAGGATATTAGTTACTTCAATTATTAAATCTTCATATTCTCCAGTATATTCAAAAATATTGTCATAAAAATAGTCTTTTTGTTCCTCTAAAAAATCAGCAAATATTTCATCATTTTCTTCATAATCATTATCGCCAATTAATTTTGAATGGATGAACTTAAAAAAATTAATTAATAAATTATCAACAAATGGCATGTATATTATAAATAATTTTACATCTTTTAAAATATAGCCAATCATATGTCGAATTGAAAGAAAATAAAATAATTCTTTATTTCCAATTTGTGCTAAAATATCGGCGATTTCCGATAATGAATCTTCAATTACACTTATTTCCTTTAAGAGATTATTATCATTGGAATATATTTGAATAACTTTTTCAATTGGTACATCGCTTTGTAGTTTAAAATTGGAAAATATTTCTCGAATTTTTTGATAAATATCATTTAAACTATTGAAATTTCTTTGATTTTTATCCATATTGACATACACCGTATCACCGAACAATGGTTAAGTAATTAAGTTATCTATTAACCATTATTTAAGTATTTTTTGTGTTAAACGAATGCAATTTTTCACAATCCGACAATATTTCCCATAAATTAAAAAATAACTATTTTATAACTTTATAAGTCAAAATCAAATCTTTATCCAAACTATATGAATCAACTAGTTCCAATTTTGTAGCCAAATCCATCAATGGATAACCTTCACCATCAAATAATGTTTTTGCATTTGCGCCACCAACAACCATCGGTGCAACACATAATCTTATTTCATCAATAAGACCTGCCTTAATCATGGAAAAGTTTAAGGTTGCTCCACCTTC
Source organism: uncultured Methanobrevibacter sp. (assembly GCF_900314695.1). Lineage (NCBI taxonomy): Archaea > Methanobacteriati > Methanobacteriota > Methanobacteria > Methanobacteriales > Methanobacteriaceae > Methanobrevibacter > uncultured Methanobrevibacter sp. The sequence continues at coordinate 15,271 of NZ_OMWD01000025.1, forward strand.
AAGCATCAGTTTCTCAATTCCCTCTTCGTGAAGATAATTCATCAATGCGACCAAATCCACTCTCTTGTCACCACTCCAAAAGAAGTCAATGCCTCTTTTGGAAAATGAAGCATACCTATCTGAAACTACAAAGTCATATTTGTATTCATTGGCTCCGGCAATGATTGTTCTGGCGTCCCTGTTTGTAATTCTTGCAGCTATTGGAGTTCTGCATTTGCTGTCAACTACCACTCTGACAGGATTGTCATCGGGATTGGCATCAATCTTATGAACTGTCAGCCTAGGATCATCTGCCAAAACAGTTCCAATACCAACCATTATTGCATCACACTCTTTTCTGAGTTCATGAACCCTTTCAAGGTCTTTTTCTCCGGAAATATTTGAACTTCCGGTTTCTGTTGCTATTTTACCATCCAATGTCATAGCTGCACTTAATATTACATAAGGTTTCATTATATCACCTAAATATGATAGAACATCTCTTTGATTTGTAAAAAGTTCATTAAAGTTTTGCTTTCAAGCATTCCTGGCATTATTAATGCTACAACAATACCTAATATGCCGAATACAATACCAATACCCCAGATTATTTTTACTGCATCCTTTTCGGCTATCGGACGTCTTAATATTAATCTTATCAATGATTTGAAACCTGCATCGGGTCTTACCAATTTTCCATCTTCATTAAGTTGAGTAGGTTTCTGTTGGGAACGGTTCATGACTCCTGCTGAGTAGAATTTCAATGCAGCGTCAATAATGTTCGGCATCAATACGATGAGTGCAATCAGTTTTACCCTACCAATGAATGCAATACATACAATAGCTGCACCAATGATTAATGTACCTGTATCTCCAGGGAAAATTTTGGCAGGATATCTGTTGAAGTATAAAAATGCAAGCAATGCACCTAGCATACTCATGGATATGATTGTTACATCGTATTTTCCCAAAATTATACATGCAATTGTTAGTGATGCCATTGAAATAACACCTAAACCTGATTCAATGCCGTTTAAACCTGCAAGCATGTTTGTTAGGTTTGAACCTATTGAAAGAGCAATCGGAAGTGAAATCAAGTATAATATGCCTACATTAGGAGGTGCTGCCCACATCAATGGAAGGCCTGCAATGAAAAGCAAAAAGAATTTTGACTTTGATGAAAGCGCCAATAAGTCATCCAAAATTCCAATCATTCCAACTAACAGTATAACAACAAGAACAATTAATAAAGGAAATGCTAGAATATCATGCATGTATATTCCTGAAAACATTCCAATTACAAAACCAAATATTATTCCAAAACCACCCATTTCCGCTACAACGGGCTTCCATGATTTGTGAATGTCTTTTCCAACAATGTCAGCTTCTTCTAATTTTTGAATAATCTTCGGCATGAATAATCTGGTTACAGAAAAAGAAAGTAATCCGCAGATTATTGCTATCACATATAAAGGCATTTGTGGTAGAATTATCATAATTAATTATTTAAAACTCATTATTAAAAAAAGTAATTATTTTTTATTTAAGATATAATAAACAGTTCTAATCGGAATATCCAACATTTGAGATATCTCTTTTGGAGATAATCCATCTTCCTTTAGGGATTTAACCTCACTGTGGTCATATTTTCTTCTATAATTATCAAATTTAACATTATCCTTGTTTTTTCTAAGCAAATAATAAACACGATTAAGTTTCATATTTAATTCTTCAGATATTTCACGAGCATTAAGACCTTTTTTAGCCAAATCCAAAACAATTTTCTCCTCACCGTTGGTCTGGCTTTTAGCACCCCAGTTATATTTCTTGTTAACTTCAATGTCCAGCTGCTCCAATGCGTCAATATAGTTTTTTGAAGTCCTCTCATAGACACTTGGGGAACATGTGATTTCACAAAGATTGGGATACTCATCAATCAAATCCATAATAAGTGATGATGACAGCACTTCAGTTATGTGAATTGTAGTTACATCTTCGTCCATATTATCACTATTTCTTAATCAAATCAAGGAATTTTTTGGATTTATCACTTTTCGGATTTTTGATATGATTTATATTTTTGATTTCCTTTTTGATTTTGGATTCATTGATATTGAATGCATTGCTTATCTCCTCAAGCTCAATATCTGAATTTTCATGTATCAGACCAGCACCCAAGGCAACATGATTGAATTTGATGTTTGAATTTTTAATCTGTTTTTCAAACTTGAATTTTTCATACAAAAGAAGATCCATCTCATAAACAGGGATAATCTTGATATCTGTAAAATCATTTAGAGTTGAAATGACTTTGGTATAGGTAGTCTGGAAAACTTTACGCTGTTCACGGTCAAGCTCTACACGAATGTAGGGAAAAGGGCCGCTTTCAATTTTACGTGAGTTGTTTGAAGTTGTCAAATAATATCTGAACATGTCCCACAATATCAGGGAAGATGCAATGTTTACAAATATGTTTTTGTAGATATTGTCCCTAATTTTCAAATCACGCTTTAGAGATCTCACCATATTTCCGAAGTTATCCATAAAACCATAGCTGTTAAGCTTTTTTTGTATCATTGACTCTCTCCAGGCTTCGATTGCATCTACATCATACTTGTCAATGAAATCGGGAGTCTGATTTTCAAATTCCGAAAGAACTTCATCATAAATGTTTATTCTTTTAAAATCTGACAGTCTTCTTTTTAAAATATCGTCCTTGATATTCAATATTATATGCTCGCAGTATCGAACATAAGCTATGGCAAGAGCTGTTCTTGCATGCTTATCGTCAATGATTGCAGGTTTTGTTCTATGAAATCTGAGCACTTCAATTCTAACACTGTTTCCATAAATTCTTCTTACTTCCTCTTCATAATTGTTAACGTATTCGGAATCCAGTGTGATATTTTTGCGAACTAACCTATTATTGTCATCTTTAAATCTTATAACAAGAGAAATAGTTTTTACAACACCTTTACGTTCCTGCTTTAAAATATTCAATACCTTTTTAAGGGATTCTCTTCCATAATTGGAAAATTGACTCATAAGCACCATATAATTACCTGAAAGTGGCAAATATGGAATTATTTCCAGCCTGTGTGTCGCTTCTTTATTTATCTTGAAGGTAAATGATTCGCTTCCACAGCTGCATTTGGAATCGTTTCTTCTATATTCATCCATTGAATATTTCTTGTAGCAAGAATCGCATTTGACATATCCAAATTGCTTAAGGTGTCCAATAGCAATTTTATGTGAATCGATAGCTGACTTGACCCTGTCCAGAATATTCTTTTTGGCATTTGCCTTCATCCTGAATATCTGATTATGACGACTATTTTCACCGACTTCATCAAGGGCTACTTCAGCCACAGATTTGGTTCCATAACGGCTTAAGGATGTGAAAGGAGTTGTGTACCCTTGGGCATCCATATCATCCTTTAAGTCCTGTAAAAAGTTTAGTCTGTCATCTAGTTTAAAGTAGAGACTTTTGAAATTACCGAAATTATCAATATTATCCAATCTAATTGAATCCTTTGATATTTCCTTTAGGTATTTCTCCGCTTTATTTACTAGGACAGATTCTTCCATATTAATCAAATTTTATTGGATTCTTTCACCGATTTCAGCATTTTCATCAGGAAATAATAATGCACCGCTTTCTCCTGTTGCTAAAATCATTCCTTCGGATAATGTTCCGAATAGTTTAGCCGGTTGCAAGTTAGCTACAACGCAGACTTTTCTGTCAACCAATTCTTCTGGAGAGTAGAATTTTGCAAGTCCTGCAACAATCTGTCTTGTTTTTTCTTCCCCAATGTCAACCTGTAACTTTAATAATTTGTCAGATTTTTCTATTTTTTCGGCTTCTTTTATTTGACCTATTTTAATTACAACTTCATCAAATTGATCTATACTAATTAAATCACTCATATTTTCATCCTCACTATTTTCTTTTAAGTTTTCTTGTAATTTTGCTTTTTCAGCTTCTATTGTCACATCTTCAATCTTTCTGAATAATGGTTTTGCTTTATTAATTTCATATCCTGAAGGCAAGAATACATTTGCTTGACTCCAATCGGACAAATCATCAATATTTAAAATTTTAGCTATTGCATCAGCTTTTGTTGGTAAAAATGGTTTAAGGGTGAAAGCCAATGTTTTGGCTAATTGATTAGATAAATATAAACAGTTTGCTGCTTTTTGCATATCCTCTTTTACAGCCTTCCAAGGTTCAGCATCATTGAAATATTTATTTCCTTTTTTAGCTACCTTGAATATTTCAAGCAAAGCTTCCCTGAACTCAAAGTTGGAAATATATTCTCCAGCTTTTGCAGGTAATTCTTCAATAGCTTTCTTAAATTCCTCATCATCTGCGGAAGGATTTGCATATTCAGGGATTTTTTTGTCAAAGTATTTGCGGGTGAATGTGAATGTTCTGTGTAAAAAGTTTCCGATTACATCTGCAAGTTCATCATTGTTTCTTCTTTGGAAGTCATCCCATGAAAAGTCTGAATCCTTGTTTAAAGGAGCGTTTATTGTCAAGTAATATCTGAGCAAATCAGGATTATAGTCTTTTACAAAATCGGCAATCCAAATTACCCAATTTTTACTTGTAGACATTTTTTCACCTTCCAATGATAAGAATTCTCCTGCATAAATCATGTCTGGCAATTTACATCCATAGGCTTTTAAAAGCCCTGGCCAGAAGATTGAATGGTGGTAAATGATGTCCTTTCCAATAAAATGGACTACAAAATCATTCCAGTATTCTTCCCATTTTTTACCGGATTTCTTGGACCATTGGCTTGCAGATGATATGTAACCGAGGAATGCTTCAATCCAAACATACAATACTTTGCCTTTGGCTTCATCCAACGGTACTGGAATACCCCAGTCCATATCACGGGTTAAAATCCAGTCATTCAATCCTTCTTTCAACCAGTTGGTAGCATAATTTTTAACGTTTGCAGGCAAGTTTTCATTGATTGAAATATATTCCTTCAAATCATCTTCCAATTCGGATAGCTTAAATGCATACTGGAATGTATCTTTAATTATTGGAGTGGTTCCACAAGTAATGCAGTGAGGTTCATCAAGTTCTGTCGGGTCAAGAGCCTTACCACATTTTTCACAATGATCGCCTCTTGCTTCAGACCCGCATACAGGACATAAACCTTCAACATACCTATCAGGAAGGAATTTATTACAATTCGGACAATACAGCTGTTGAATATCTTCCCTGTAAATATATCCATCATCATATAATTTCTTGAAGAAATTTTGAGCCAAATCATAATGGGCTTTATCAGTAGTTCTTGTAAAATTATCTAGTGATATATTCATGGATTCTACATCACGAACAATCATGTCATGATATCTTTTGGAAATTTCTATTGGTTTTTTATTCTCTTTATCAGCTTTAACTGCAATTGGAGTTCCATGCTCATCAGTTGCGCAAACCATCAGCACATCATTTCCAATCATCCTATTATACCTTGCATATATATCAGCAGGCAGATAAGTTGAACGGATGTGTCCTAAATGACATGGTCCATTTGCATAAGGAAGTGCACATGAAATAAAAATCTTTGACATTTATCTAATCCCCTTATTTAATTTAAACATGATATAATTATGTAATTACTATATAATAAAGTATTATTTTTAACAGTGTTATAAAATAAAAAAATGAAACCCACATTGAATATAATAATTGAATCGCACGAAACCAAAAAATATGATAAATGAAAGAAAAGTTGCTTCAAAATAATAATTCATACAAATGATTTTTAATCAATTACATTTTTCCAAAAAAATATCAACAATCTAATTAAAAGGCAAAAAAATAAGTTAAAATTAATATTGATTTTAATAATGAGTTATCTATTTAAAACATGAAATAAAAAGTTAAAATCATGGCTGAAGTTTCATATATCAACCCATTGTCAAACGAAGGAAGACAAATCATCAGACAATACGGGGATTTAAATCAAATTTTTGAAGAAGATGAAACATTAATAGATATCTGTACACATACATTAAATCAAAGAATATCTGATGACTCCCTGATTCCCAAATCCTATGCAGATTATGCTATAAAACGTATACAATGGGCAATAGAAAAAAAGAACAATAAAAACTTCACACCAGCAGAATTCGAATATTTAACCAATGAAGAATTATTCCAAAAGGACGTGGTGATATTCCATATCCTATGCCAGGCTATTGCAAATCAATTCAACATAGGATCACGTGAAACAAGGCTTTTTGTAGAATCTCAAGGAATCCTAATTCAAGAAAGATTATCCAAAATACCTCCAATGGCCAGAGCAGAAATTATTGATGAAGTTTTGGATGAAGTAAAAACTGATGGTGCCATTAAATGGAATTCCCTTAAAGATGTAATTTCATCCAAAAAGCTCAAATTGACAGATTTACTGATTGATGAAGGGGAAATAATCCTTCAGTCAGACGATTTTTTAGAGAGATTTTCCGATAAATTTCATGACAGAAACCCAGACAGAATGTATAACATTTTAATTGGAGACAATGTCAAGGAACAAATTCTTTCAAGGCTGATAATGCAGAAAACTGAAGAATACATTGCCAGAATTAAAGAGATGTCTGCACATGTTGAAATTCATCCTGCCATTTTAAAAATTGCAGAACAACTGAAAGAATTCATTCCAGAAGAAACCAGCAAATATAATCAGTATTATGCAGGAAGCGGTGGAATATATGGCACCGTTCAGGCAGAAAAACTGAATCCAGATGCATTTCCACCATGCATTAAAACAACAGTTGAAGGAGTATCTTCCGGAGGGAGAAATGATGCCATAGTACTTCTTTTAACTTCATTTGCATCATATGCACGATTATATCCTAGGATTTTCGCTTCAGATGAAACAGTTAAAGTTTCAGACATGGATCCTGACTTAACAATAACTGAAAATGAAATTCTGCCGCTGATTTTTGATGCCGCAGACAATTGTACACCCCCATTATTTAAAGACCAGCCACAAGAAAAAATCAATATCATCTCTAAATTAGGTTTTGGAATGCACGAAACAGTTGATATTAATCATGAAGGCGAAACAAAATGGTATACACCAATGAGCTGTGAGAAAATCAAAATTCACCTCCCTCACCTATGTCATCCCGACAAATCATGTAAGGGCATCAATAATCCACTATCATGTTACGGTCGAAAAAAATTCCAACTTGACCGTGAACAGAAAGAGGAATAATATTCCATCCACCTAATTTCATAAGAAATACTATTTATACAATTTCTGACAAAAGTATATTACATGATTTAATTATATTAAAGATTTTAATGAATTAAATATGAAAATAACAATAAAATATCCTTTTTAATGAAATTAAAAGAAACTCCATTGTTTATTTTTATTAATTTAAATTTAACAGAATTAATTTATTAATGCTTAAATTATAACAATACTGTTATCAAATAGGTGGAATTTATGAACATAAATAATAATATGAAAATTGGAATAATAACTGCCGTTTCAGTAATAGCTCTTTTTGTATTATCATTACTAATCACCCAAGCACCTGCAACCGATAATCCAGCAGCAAAATTTGGAATATTAACATTATTACCTCCGATTGTAGCAATCTCATTGGCATTTATTACTAAAGAAACAATATTATCATTGTTTGTCGGAGTTTTCATTGGAGAATTCATGCTTTGTGTGAATGATTTAAACATTGTTAGCAGTGCGGTTAATGCATTTTTAGCAATAGGAAATGAAGTGATTTCATGTATGGCCGACCCGTGGAATGCAGGAATTATTCTTCAATGCTTGCTTATTGGAGGCGTAATCCAGTTAATCACAAAAATGGGTGGTGCAAAAGCTTTAGCAGATTCACTTGCTAAACGCGCCAATACTCCTAGAAAAGCACAACTCAGTACTTGGTTTTTAGGATTATGCGTATTTTTCGACGATTATGCAAATTCATTGATTGTAGGTCCAATTATGAGGCCTGTAATGGATAAACTTAAAGTATCAAGACAAAAATTAGCTTTTATAGTAGATGCAACTGCTGCACCGGTGGCTGGTATTGCAATTATTTCAACATGGATTGGATTGGAAATAAGTTTAATTGCATCCGGTTTTAAATCAATTGGAATGGACGTTAGTGGATTCGGCATATTTTTACAAACAATTCCTTACAGATTCTATAACATCCTAATTTTAATTTTCATTGTCATGTCCGCAACCACATTATATGAATTTGGGCCAATGAAAAAAGCAGAACAAGAGGCACGTGCTAGAAAAGATTCAGAACCAATCAAAGCTCTCGAAGCTCCCGGATTTGATGAAATACAACCTGTTGAAGGAGTTAAATTAACAGTTTGGAATGCAATCATTCCTATAGGAACATTAGTTATAGGAGCATTAATTTCATTTTACTGGAGCGGATACACTACTATTCTAAGTGGAGAAAACCAAGCACTTATCACTTTAATGAAAACTGCCCCATTATCATTCAACGGTATTTTTGAAGCATTATCTGCTTCAAACGCATCTGTTGCATTATTCCAAGCCGCATTACTTGCATCAATTGTAGCTATTTTAATGGCAGTTTTAGAAAGAATAATGACCATAGAACAAGCCATCAGCGAATGGGTTAGTGGTATGAAAAGCATTGCGATTACTGGAGTAATTTTATTACTTGCATGGTCTTTAGGAGGAGTTATCGGAAATGTAGGTACTGCAGATTATCTGGCAATTGTTCTAAAAGGCACCATCCCTTACTGGATTTTACCATCATTCATCTTTGTACTCGGAGCATTGATTTCATTTGCAACAGGTACTGCTTATGGTACAATGAGTATTTTAATGCCATTGACAATTCCTCTTGCATGGGCTATTTCACCAGATATAGGATTCGTTGTTACGGCAACAAGTGGTGTATTGACAGGAGCTATTTTCGGAGATCACTGTTCACCTATTTCAGATACAACAATTCTTTCAAGTATGGGTACCAGCTGTAACCATATTGACCACGTGCAAACACAAATTTACTATGCAATATTTGTAGCAATTATTGCTATTCTATTCGGTTACATTCCAGCAGGATTTGGAATTGCATGGTACATATGTATCCCAGTTGCGATTATAGTGATGTATATCGGATTAAAAGTAATTGGTGAAAAAGTAGACTTTGAAGAGATTGAAGAAGAAAGTGCTTAGCTTTCTTCGATTATCTTATTTTTTAGATTGAAGATTGTGAAAACTTAAATGGGTTATGGTCTTCATATATTGCATCATAATATTTATTTAAAATAGCTGATTCCCACATATTATAATTTGCCTGCTCATTTTTTTCAAAATTATAAGCTAAAAGACCTATTTTACGTTCATATTCATTGATATTATTTTTATCGCAGAAATCAGTGATTATATCAGGAATATATTCACAAGGATCATCACTGCTAAACTCCAAGAATTCCTCATATTCCTGCTTAGAGAACAGTTCTTCAGCATCGATTGGATCTTCACCAGCTTTTATTGTGAATAATTCAATATAAATATTATCTGCCAAAGGCAACTGATTGAATTCTATTCCTAAACCATATACCCTGCCATTTTCAAGGTTAAGTACAGTGTGGCCTGTTCTTTGGTATGATATCCAATTATCAAATGCTGGTTTTACAATATCTTCAGGAGTCAAACCTGACAAAATGCTTTTTAAATGTTCAACTCCAATCACTTCAACAATTTCTTCCATGTTTAAATATTTTACAAAACTATTTAATAAAGATAATCAAAAAAAAGAAAAAAATGGATTATATTGTAGCAACAAATCCCATAACAACAAATCCAATGATTATACTAATAATAGTGGCCAAACCACTATCTCCCAAAAATCCCTTTACTATATATGCCACAATTCCACCAATTAACAAAGCTGCAATACCATTCATATTTTTCACCTAAACAATGCTTTTTTCAATGCGTTCAATAGTTTTTCTGCATAATTTTTTAGGAGCACCCGCTGAGAATCCCTTCAATTCCTGCTCTTTGAATTTTTTTCTGTTGATTGGTGCTAAAGGAAATGTTTTTACCCATCCTTCAATTTTAATCCCATCACCGGAAAATTCATATTTAATGCAAGCATGAGCATCAAAGCGAGTATTAAGATATATACTCTCACCATTATCATCAATTTGTTCAAATTCATCATTATTAAGTATTTTTTTAATTAATACCTCATTTTTCACATCATCAGTACTTTTGAATACATAATTTGTTCTTGACAATGCCATCACCAATTAAAGATATGCTTTAAACATATTTAAATCAGTTAAAGTATTTTATTTAAATTTAAAGGACAATATTTAATTAAAAAAAAATATGATACATTTATAAATGAAAAAAAATAAAATATAATTTAGGTATGACTAAATTTTTGGGAGGTGAAAATTATGGATAATATGGCTGAAGCAAGAAGAAAAATGCACGAAAGAGACAAAAAAATTGAAGCTGAAAAGAAGTCCAAAACCAAAAAAGTAAGAAACTTCTTTTTTGGATGCTGTAAAAACAAATAATTCCTTTTTTTAATTTTCAACACCACTACATTATTGTGAAAAATCACACTTCAAGAAATAATATATACTTTAAAAAAGTAACTATTAATCATGTTTTCTAAAGCTACACTTAAAGAGCGAAGACAATACTACCGTGAGGAATGGTCCGAAAATGACCTGCCTGAATTCATATCCACCGACATAAAAAAGAGGGAATTCGGTTTTGACCATAACGGCACAGGTCCGAATGACAGATATAAGGTTTTTAAAGGAAAAGAGTCTTTAAGGAAATTTTTAAGATATAAGGCACCATTTGCTGCATATATCTCAGTAGCATTCTATAACAATCCCAGAAGAAGGGAAGACTGGCTAAAAGCAGAGTACATTTTTGATGTAGATGCAAAAGACATTCCAATAAGATCATGTCAATGTGACAGCGTTTGTGAAATATGTTTAGGGGAAGCTTTAGAAATCGTGAATACATTGATTGACACATTACAAACGGATTTGGGTCTTAAAGACATCCATCTAATTTACTCCGGAAGAGGATATCACATCAGGATTTTGGATGAAGAGATGATGACTGCAGGAAGTGAACTCAGATCAGAAGTTTTAAAATATGCTGCTGGTGCTGAAGTTCCAAAATCTCAATTCGTAAACCCTGAAATCTCAAATCAAAGTTTTAATTTTGAGCATTTCTCAATACCGGTCGGATATTCAAAAATATTTACCGACAAGGTCAAATTCAATATTCAACATTTGGTCGGCAATGAAAAATTGGATGGAATCAATCCAAAGCTTATGAAAGATATCATTGCATCAAGACATCACCTAGAAAATGACGATTGGGGATATTTTAAAAGAGATATTGGTCCTAGAAGATATAAAAATTTAGTTGAAGCTATGGCTCGTGTTAATTTAGCTACCATTGATGCTAAAGTATCCATCGATTTAAAAAGAATCTTAAGGCTTCCATCATCACTTCACTCCAAAGTCAGCATGAAATGTATGGAAGTCAAAAACAGAGAGACATTTGATCCGTTCTCAAAAGCGGTTCCGAAATTTGTTTATGAAAGAAAAGGTGTTTGAAATGGATGAAACATTAAGGGAAATTTTAAGGAAAAATCAATATTTTGAAGAGATTAACAAAAACAGATTCATTCCACAATATTTGGGATTGGTCGTTAATGGTGTAGTCGTGTATCATGTCAACTGGATTGATATTGTTGAAAAAGAGATAATATTCATGCACAAGGATATTCAAACCCATCCAATCGTTTCACTTGTTTTGGAAAATCTCAATTCATTGATGATTATAACAGATGAAGGAATCAAACAGGTATTGTGAGAAAAGATTAATTTTCAGATTCCAAACATTTTGCAACAATTTTGCTGCTTACTATATCTGCTGGGTCGTCTGCAGGAATCACATTCCACTCATAAGTTACTTTACCTGTCTTTGACCTTGCCTCTCTTAAAGCGTCAATGTTTTCAAACATTTCTTCTTCTTCATTACGAGATTTAATGCGTCTTAAGGATTCTTCCGGAGTTACATCCAAGAAAAACATGCAATCTGATTTTGGAAGAATAATGGAAACAATCTTATAAACGATTACATTAATAACATTTGGAAGATATGCAACAGCCATAGTATACCTTGAAAAAATTAAAACATCAGTATCCTTATTGTAATAAAACATATGAACTGACCTAACTGCATCCAAACCAAAATATATTGTGGCCTTTAAATGATTTATCTTACCTGTTTTTAGAAGTGCCTGTTTTGATTTTCTGCCAAATTTATTGTCACTGCATGGATGAGAACGTATAGTGACATCACGACCTTGATTTTTATATACTTCTGCAAGTAAATTAACCTGGGTGTCTTTTCCACACCCATCAAGTCCGTCAATAACAATAAATTTTTTCATATAACCACTTTCAGTTATTATATCCTGCTAATCAATTGGGTAAAATTCAGTGTATATTGAATTTCTTTCAATAGGATTTCTTCCTAAATCTTCAACCATCCTACTTAAAGTTTCAATTGAAGCATTAACACCATCTGGGGCTCCTGATGCTTCAGACAATTCATCGCCACCTAATGTTCCACCTAAATCATTTGCGCCTGCAGTCAATACAACCTGTGCAAATCTGAATCCCATTTTTACCCAGGATACCTGTAGATTAGGAATTAAATCTCTAAGCATTAACCTTGAAACAGCATATAACTTCAAATCCTGTGTTCCAGTAGCTCCAAGATTTGATTGTCCTTCCAAAAAGATTGGAGAATACTCATGCATAAAAGTCATTGGAATAAATTCTGTAAAACCATGGGTTTCTTCCTGTAACTTACGGATAACATCAATATGTTCCACCCGTTCCTCCAAAGTTTCAACATGACCATACATAATTGTGGATGAGCCCGGTATCCCCACTTCATGAGATGTTTTCACAATATCGACCCATTCAGCCACAGTTACCTTTTCAGGACATATGATTTCTCTTGACCTATCAGTCAAAATTTCAGCAGCAGTTCCCGGCAATGTATCAAGACCTGCATCTTTTAATCGCTCAAAACCCTCAGCAACACTTATTTCAGACACTAAACATGCATCTCTAACCATTGTTGGTGAAAATCCATGAATTGACACTTTAGGATAATTGTCTTTCAATAATGTAAGTAAATGTTCATAATAGTCTATATCTGCATCAGGATGTACTCCACCCATCAAAGTAAATTCCCGAGCGCCATCAGCTACTGCACCTTCTGCCTTGGCTAAAATTTCTTCATCAGATAATATGTAAGCATCAGGATCTTCGGCATCCTTTCCAAATGCACAAAAACCACATCTAACAGTACATATATTAGTGAAATTAATATTACAATTATTAATGAATGTTACGTTGTCCCCAACTAGTTCATGCCTTACATAGTCTGCTGTTGCAAGCAACGGATATAAATCATGTCCTTGAACATTCATTAAATGATTTGCTTCTTCTACGGTAATCTGTTCGTCCAGAGATTTTGTTAAAATCTCTTCAGTTTTGGAAGATACTGGGAGTTTATCAAACATGATAATATATTACCATTAAATTAAATAAAAAGTTTTCTATTAATTAAATTTAATGTAATAAATTGTACATTAATTTAAATTAAAAACATGAATTTTAATTAATAAAAATTCAAAAATAATGAAAAAATATGGATTTGACAAAAAAATACCTATTTAAATAATGAATTATATAACTGTAATAATATTATAAGATGTGATACAATGGACAGTAGTGAAGCTATTTTTAATGGTATCAAAGATGCTGGAATTGACTTTATTGTCAGTGTTCCATGCGTCAACTTATCAAAATTACTTAATATGATTGATGAGGATGATGAAATAATTCATATCCCCGTAACCCGTGAGGAAGAAGGAATAGGAATATGTGCTGGAGCTTACCTTGGAGGTAGGAAAACTGCAATATTGATGCAGAATTCGGGACTTGGAAACTCCATAAATGCTTTAAAGTCCTTAACACAACTATATGAATTTCCATTAATCATGATTATGAGCCATAGAGGGACTGAAGGAGAAAACATTTGCGGACAGGTCCCTATGGGAGAATCTACACCCCTAATTTTAGAGGCTATGAACTTTAAATTTTTCAAACCTGGAAATCCTGAAGCTGCTTATGAAGCAATATTTGATTCATGGGATTTGTCAACTGAAGAAGGAAAACCAGTTTCAATACTTTTAGAAATTAGTTATTGGTGATAATATGGCAAGAAGAGAAGCAATTGCTGATATAATGAAAAATATTGATGATGAAATTGTTGTTTGCAACATCGGATTTCCATCCAGAGAATTATATGACATTGACGATAGGGATGAAAACTTTTATATGATTGGTTCAATGGGCCTTGCATCATCTATAGGTTTAGGTCTTGCATTATCTCGCCCAGACAAAGACGTTGTTGTCATTGATGGTGACGGATCACTTTTGATGAATATGGGTTCACTTGTAACCATATTTGCCAATAATCCGAAAAATCTAACTTGGATTGTAATAGATAACGGTGCATACGGATCAACCGGAAATCAAGACACCTATGCTCAGGTAATTGACTTATGTGAAATTGCAAAAAGCGTTGGATTTAAAAATAGCTTTAACTTTGAAGACATTGATTTGGCTGAAATAATTAAAAGTGATGATGCCAGTTTTATCGTATACAATACTGAAGCAGGAAATTCAAAAGCACCTATTATTGACTTGACTCCAATTGAAATTAAAGACAGGTTCATGAATGCAATTAAATAACATCATATTAGTAACATGTGTTTAAATCAATTTAAACACATATAACTGATATATAAAGATTTCTTATCATTATATTAAAAATATAATCATGCAGGAAATCAAATTATACGAACTTCTGGGATATGTGAAAATATCACCCTACAGAACAAACACATTGAAATCCATTGGCAAGGACATCAAAATGCCATCGGAAATCGCTCGTGACATTAATATTAATACTAGTCAGGTATCTGCAGCATTATCTGATTTAAAAAAGCAGGAATTAGTAATATGTGTCAATGAAGAAGTAAGAAAAGGAAGATTGTATAAGTGTACTGAACTGGGATTGGAAGTACTTGAAAATATCAAATAATCAATAATCATCACCAAAACTAACACTATTTTTATTGAACTACCTCGACTTTGGTGAAGTCGAGGATTCTTACTTCACGGGCTGATACTCTCCCACGAGAGTAGGATTACCGTGCTATCCCCCCTGTTCCAG